>JAEWNJ010000122.1 GCA_023392795.1 Candidatus Cloacimonadota bacterium | reverse complement strand
TGCGCTGAGATCATCGCTGTCCATCCGCATAGCCAGATCGGCCTGCTGAGTGTCAAAGCGCTGATAGCTGGCAAAATGCCCTCTTAGTGAAGGAACAATGCGCACTTTGCCCAGGTAGTATGGGCTTTGCAATGCCAGAGAATAGTGGACGCCAGGATACACCCGATCATCGTTACCCGAAAGGCTTTTCACCGCCGCTGTCAGATCGATGATAGGGGTCTGCCACTTTGCTCTGGCGCTTATCATCTGGCGGAAACGCTCAGAATCCACAAACAGTTCCTCATACTCTGCACCAAAACCCCAGGCGGCTTTGTGCAGTTGGTAACTCAGCCCGGTGCTGATCAGGTCATCGTAATCGGTGCCGGCCTTCAGCGTAATCATATTACTTGCTTTATCTCGCCATTCTTTGGGTTCCACTGCTGCCTCGGTGGTCAGTTTGTTTAGCTGTACCCTGGCGCGTGGGGCATCACTCAACCAGAGATATTCCCAAGCCAGGCCCAAAGAGGATTTCTGGGCGGTGCTTTCATTTTTAGCGAGCTTTCCGGCCTTGCTGTAGTAGCTCCGTGCGCTCAGATGCCTGCCAGTAGCTGAGAGAGCATAAGCTTTGTAGCTGAGGATTGGAGATGGATCGGAGCTGCTGGACAAGAACTTATCGGCCTTCAGAGAGCTTTCGCGGTACTTGCCCAAACTCTGCAGAGCCCAAAGCACTCCTGTCATAGCTGCTTCGTGTTTGGCGCCCTGGAGCAGCAGAGCTTCATAGTGGCTCAGAGCCTCGTTGTATTCACCGCTCAGCATCAATTGGTACGCGAGATTCATACGGGCATTTGCGTTCGTAGGATTCTGTGCCACTTGAAAGCGTAAGTGATGCAGTGGATCCATTTGTGCGCCGAGTAAGCCAACGCTGATAGCTATCAGGATCGCGAGCCAAGATTTCTTCATTTATCCAATATGCCCTGATAGTCTATCACCATTTGGGATTGTGGTGCGTATTTCTTCAGAGTGGTATATTCATGCCTGGCTTCGGCGATCTTACCACTGAGGTAAAGATTGTTCACGTAATAGGCACGGCTATCCAGATCCCAGGGATAGAGGGCAAGTATATCGCCGTAATACTGTGCGGCCAGGGCGTGATCTTTTTTCATGAAAGCAGCGTAAGCAGCCTTGCCCAGGAGCATGGGATTGCCAGGATACCTGGCAATAAGTTGGGTGCTGTTTCCTAGCGCGGCAGACCATTCCCCCAAAGCCAGCTGACAATTCAGGATACCCAGATGCGCGTCCAGGTGATCGAGCTTGTTTAGGGCTTTGGCATAGGTAGTCCTGGCCGTATGATAATCTCCGCTGAGGTATTGCAGCCAGGCGATGCGCATGGTGTAAAATAGCTCGTCTGGATCGCCTGCTGCCAGCTGCTCGACCGCGGCCAGGGCATTGGGATAGTCGCCCCGAATCTCTGCATGATAGGAATCCTGAATGCCTTGGGCGAAGAGCGCTGAGATAGCGCTCAGGATCAGTAACGCCATTACCACATGTTTATTCATCGTCTTGCTCCTTGCAATCAATGTGAGTAGCGCATAGTATCTGCTCCTGGTTTCGGAACAGGTTGATTTCTTTGATTCCATCTTTGCGGCTCAATATCAGCTTCGCCGTGCAGCCTCCTATTCTCATGCCCAGAACGCTAAGCTGGGTGCTGCTTTCCAGATGTAACAAGGCATTTTCAGCGAAAAGCACAGAACTGCTCCGCACGCGGATCGGTTTGAAAAAGGGAATCAGAAAGAGCGTTAAGTTTTGCCACAAGGGATTCATCACCACTGATAGGCTGGGTTCGTCCTTCCAGCCGATACGTTGGTTTTCTGCCCAGGGGATGCGTCCGGCAGCGAGGGCAAAGGCAGAGAGTGCGCTGAGGCGTTTGCCCTTCAGGTATAAAGCATTGAAGATGCCGTGATAAACGGAGAAATCCAGGATGGTGCCGGAATCAGATACAATACTGTGATTGCCCATAAGATCCAGCTCCACTTTCCAGCGCTCGTTTCGGATTCCTCTAGAGTCCTTCACCTGGAAATCCTGTACCTGTCCATAGCCCAGTTGCAGGATGTTTGCCAGATCCTTTTCCGGCACCAGGGGGGAGATTTTGTCGCCTTCTTCGGGTACCCCGCTGGCTTCAAAACGATAGCTTCCGTCAGCTTGCAGTACCTTGTAATTCACCATGTGGCTGAAGATGGTGCGGGACCCAGCATCGATGGCGGCCTGAGCCTGAAAATGCAAGTGAGGAACGAATGAGCGGCCGGAATTGCCAACCAGGCCGATCTTTTCACCCATCTTGATATAATCGCCTTCCGCAAGCTTGATGGAGCCTTCTTTCAGATGGGCATAGAGGGTGTAAAACCCGTACCCGTGGTTTATGCTGACATAATTGCCCCAATTATCCACTGTATTCACTGTGCCGATGGGGTTGTCCGGAATGCTGTTTACCACCTTGCTTACATAGCCGGCAGCCGCGGCATAGACCGCTTTACCGAAACAATAGTAGTCATTTAGCATTTCTTGATGCTCGGAATACTTCTTGCCGGAGTTGTCCTCCATCTCAAAATCCCAAGCCAGTGCCCACTCATTCTTGTGGGTGTGATTGCCGTCGTGCCCCTGCGTGACCAGCCACTGTCCAGATACCGGCATCTGGAGCTGCGGAACACCGGTGCTGACGAAGCGGCGATAACGCGAGAGATAAGCGTCCAGAGCCTTTTCCGGATGCAGGATGCCGTAATCGTTCATTACCGGAGAACGCTGATGCAGCCTCAAGCGAAGCGAATAAATCAGAGCGAGCACCACGATATTTACCGGAAAGGCAAAGATGGGCAGATAGAGGAAGGAGGGCCGGCCGGACATCAGGTCTGAATAGTAATATTTACCGGACATGGCAAAAGCCAGCAGGAAACCCGTGACGGTGGCGAAGATCGCCAGCAGATAGGAACTCTTGCTGGGGATCAGGAATACCGAACCTACGGCCATAGAAATCAGGATGAGGTTGAAGCCGGGAAAGAACATCCCGTAGGTTTCGCCCAGATTGGCGTACCTAAGCAGAGAGAAGCAGATGCTCCAGCCTACAAGCGAGAGCATGAATCCAATGCGCGTGATCAGCAGCAGTACCAATGCCACCATGATACCCACAACCACATCTGGTACAAACATGATGCTGCCCAGGCTGAGGAAGTAATCCTGCCAAAACCAGCTTAGCTGAAGATGATGCGAGAAAATCAGAGGCTTTTGAAAGTTCAACCCGCTGAAATAGCCGCCGCGGACAAGATAGTACCAAAAGAATACTGCTGCCAGCGAGAAAGCCAGGCTCATAGAGGGCATTTTCAGCAGTGTTTGCGTGAGATAATTGATCCCGATATAGAGGAACATCGTAGCCAAAGAGGCTATTACGATGAGCCAGAAGAAATGCGGATTCAGCGTTGTCGCTCCACTGTAGGGGTAGTAGTAACCTATCGCCAGCCCGATCAGCATGCTGTTAAAGGATAGTACTCCGCTTTTAGAATCCCAGCCTTCAAAACCCAGAGCGCGGGATGCCAGCATGGCGATTAGTAAGCCCAATATCCCTGCCAAACCCACGATTGGGGAGACGAAGGTAAGCGCCATCAAGGCCAGGCCTATGCCCATGCTGTCAGAAAACAGCGTGGTGGAATAGGCATTGGGTATGGCCTTCAGGAAGGCCCTCAGATTGCCCCACTTCATCAGATCTTTCGTAGATGTTCTGGGATCCGCTCACGTGCAGTGATATCATCCAAAGTCTCAGCTTCGCGCAGCAGCTCGGGTTCACCAGTTTCGCTGATGAGCACAATCTGGGGGCGATACTCGATAAACTGCATCCACTGCGTATTGTTGTAAGCACCCACGGGAGTGATCAGCACCTTATCCCCGAAATGCAGATCGGGGAAGGGCACGGCAGGACGGATAACATCGATATTCATGCACAAGGGCCCATAGAAGATCGTATTCTGATAGGCTCCGGGGAAGGTTCTGGTAGGAGTAACCTTTAGTTTATACCACCATGCAGTGATGGCCGTATTTACTCCGGCATCCAGGATTACAGCGCGTTCGCCTGAAGGTAGGTTTTTCTTGCCAAGCACACTGGAGATCAGGTATCCGGCTTCGTCCACCAGAGCTCTGCCTGTTTCCAGGATCAGAGTGGGCAGATGCTCGCTCACATAGTGGGATTCGTTGAAGGCATTACCGATGGCGGCGGCGTATTGATCGAAAGATGGCGAGGCCAGCTCGCCGGGAGTATACTGGGAATGCAATGTGTTTTGGGAGGCAAAACCGCCACCAAGGTCGATGTATTCCAACACAATGCCATGTTCCTTTTCGATCCGTGTAGCCAGTTCCAGCAAGGCTTTGGCAGCCCAATAATAAGCATTGGCATCCAGGACGAAGGTTCCGATATGCGTATGCAGGCCGCGCAGCTTCATGGCTTTCCCGGAGAGTAAGCGTTGAATGGTGCGATACGCCTCGCCATTCTCGTAGTTGAAACCGAAACGGGTCCACTGCGGACTGATCCCTGTATCCATATTCACTCGGATCGCCACTTGCGCCTGTATGTCCATCTCCTTGGCCAGTTTTTCGATCAGATACATCTCGTCAAGATGGTCGATATGGATCAGCGCACCTTCCTCGATGGCGGTTCGCAGGGAGTCAGCGGTCTTTCCGGGGCCGTTGAAGATGATGCTCTTACCCTCGATTCCCCGCTTTCTGGCCATCTGATACTCCATTTTGGAGACCACCTCTGCGCGGGATCCCTCCTGGTGAAAGATGTTGCAAACTGCCGCCAGATAGTTGGTTTTGTAGCTCCATGCCATTTCCACTTTGGGATAATGCATCTGCATCACATCCAGAAGCCGGCGGTAACGCTTGCGCATCTGAGTTTCACTGAGCACGATCAGGGGAGAGCCGAAATTTTTCACCAGGTCATTTATGAGGACGCCTTCGATCCTATCTTGATGGCGTACCACACTCTTGGAGCCGTATTTGTTCATGTTGCCCGCGCTGTTGCGCTCGATATTGGGGGCTATATATGTCTTTTTCATTTAGTTACCTTCTTATCAATTCACTTCTGGCGGATACTTCGCCCATCACTGAGATGTCGGCAATGATGTCCTCTGCATGACGGATAAACAGAGTGCCGGATTTACTTGGTGGCAGGGGTGATACTTCTTGTCCCAGGGCTTTCAACACCACAGCGGCAGGTTGATTTTGCCCCGAACCTTCGGCCAGTCTGACCCAGGCTGGGAAACGGGGATTGATCTCGATCAAGTAATAATTTCCGTCAAAACCGCGCATCACTTCCAATTCGCAGGGCCCACGCCATTTGAGCAGAGAGATTACTTTGGTGGCAAATTCGTCCAGTTCAGGATTGGCTACCACCACACCACCAAAGCCCTTGCCCTTGTCCGTGATCACCAGTTTCTTTTGCGGCACCATACCCAGGATGCCACCCTCGCCGTCACCCACGATCACGATGTTGTATTCATCGCCGGGCACCAGTTTCTGCAGGATGATGGGCAGTCCCCAACGGCCTTCGATCTCGTAAAAGTACTTCAGCCCTTCCTCCGCATTATTGGCCTTGAAGGCTTCGTAGTAGCGCCCTTTGATCATCATGGGGAATTGATCTTTCGCAGAGATTACCTGGCTTGCTTCGCTGATCAGAGTGGTATCCGGAACGTTTATCCCCTTGGGAGGGAAGAAGGTAGCCAGACGTGTCTTGTCGCGCAGCAAGAAG
Organism: Candidatus Cloacimonadota bacterium; assembly: GCA_023392795.1. Classification (GTDB taxonomy): domain Bacteria; phylum Cloacimonadota; class Cloacimonadia; order Cloacimonadales; family Cloacimonadaceae; genus UBA5456. The sequence goes on along the minus strand of JAEWNJ010000122.1, from coordinate 3,105 downwards.
CATTCTTCAGTGGGTAGATAACTCTTCACCCCCATTTTTTTCAGTTCGTCCTGCAAGCGGATGTAGAGGATCACTTCTGCATCCAGAGTGGGGATCACGACGTCGATTTTGCTGCGGCCAAGAATGTATTCCAAGCGCGCCAGAAAGGCTTCTGCTCCTGCGGAAGGATAGGGCATTTGATACACTTCGTCCACCAGGTCATCCAGGTAAATACCGGATTCCATGGAGTCATATACCAGGCCGATAATCCTGCCCTTGAAGCCGGCAGCACGAATGCTACGAATTACCGGAACGCCTGGCTGAGGATTATCCCCCGTCTTCAACCCAGTGACGGCGATGGTGATATCAAGTGCGGACAGATCAGGTTTGGATGGAGCTGTAACCACTAGAAATCCACCAATCCCAAAGCTTCCAGCATCAGCATATAGTGTTCATAGTCGCTGGCAAAGCTATCTTCGTTCACCTCGTATTCTGCCATTATCTGTTCCCGGATCTCATCTTTGTTCTTCCCGGCAGCCAGCAGCTTCATGATGTAGATGCCGGTTTCGTTGCTCGTGTAGCTATACCCCGAATTGGGATCAAACACGAAGCCATTGTCATTCATGGCCAGATTGGCCAGTTTGCTGAAGTCCATTCTATCCTCCCGGATGGGATAACAATCCTGCGAAAATTGCTGATGCGTACCTTTGCAATTATTATGCCAAAGGCGTCAAAAGCCTATGTATAATGTAGTGCATTTCTACATGATAGACAAGCTAACTGTTATATCGAAAGATTCTAATCAAGATATGCAGAAGATGCCTGGTGTTTACTCAGTTTTGGCTCCCTAGGCCGGTGTAGAAATAGCACTGATGTGGCTGGAGTCCCGAGTGAAGGGAGCTTGAAGCCGCCTGAATGCTGCATGTAAATGCAATTTGCCTATGTCTCGATGATTGTTATCTTATAGTCATATGACAAAATAGGAGGATAGAGTGAAAAAAATCCTTGTTTTTTGTATCTTGCTCCATCTGGGCTTTGCCTTTGCATTGCAGGAGGCTTGGCCGCATGATCTTATCGACCATCGAACTCATGAGAGTGAGGGCGGCAAGAGTGGTCTTGAAGTGCCGCAATTCAGCTTTGTGCACGGTCCCGATACCTTGAAAACCACCTACTACGATTACATGATCGGAGGATACAACAATCAACCACTGCAGCGAGTGCCGAATATGTTCGGTGGAGGCTATTTCTGTGCCTTCCATGCGCGTACCGAGCGAATGGAACCCCGCAGAGTATATTGGGCCCGGATCGATAACTCCGGCATGCTTACCAGTGTAGATACTATTTCCCACAGCAATATCAATGAAGGTCATCCTGCCCTGGCGCTGGATCACGATAGCGGTAAACCCCTGTATGTGTGGCATGCGAATGTAGATGAAGATCCTTCCCTGGAGGTCATGTTTGCCTACGACCGCATTCTGGACGGTAGCCCAGGCGACATCATCACTCCGGTGATCATTATCGACAATCCCATCACTATTGGCAGCACTTCCGACAACGAGTTTGTCTGGCCGGAAATCACCATTGGTCTCTCCCCGAATCCTGAAATGCGCAGAGTCTATGTAATGACGAAGAACTCCACTGATCATTATTTGCCCTGCGAAAACGCGATGCTGGCTTATGCTGATTTCAACACTGACATGCTGCTCTCTGGGAGTGATCTGGCCTGGAATTATAGTACTGTCCCTCTGCTAAACGATTGGAATATCGATCCAGTAAACAATCGCCGCCCCAACTACACTTTAAAGTGCGATCCCAGCGGCAAAGTGTATCTGATCGGGTATCATAGTCGCTACTTACAGGATCAAAACATCTATGATGAAAACTCTTTGGATATCTTCGTCTGTGACAATTACGGCGAGGGCACCTGGGTATATCATAGTTACCCATCGGTGATACCCTCATGGAATCCCATTCTGGAGTCCTTTTATCCGGACGGATACTATCAAGACGACGAGGGTAATGCTTATGATGAGCTCTTCTGGGTGCCGAGCAGTTCAAACCATTTTAACGCCGTCTTTGACAATGCAGGCCGACTGCAGGCGATCGGGAGCTGGATCTTAAATACTCCTTCCGGAGCGTTTTTTCCTGATTTCTTTACGATCAAGTCATATCGCTTCGATCCCGCAGATAACACCATGGTCATCAAAGATGTTTATCCACGGGGTAATACCCAGAATGTTGCCTATCCGCATTTTACTCCCTGGGATACGGAATACCCCTGGGGGGAGACGGATTCCTGGACCTTCGTCGATGGTGTCCCTCATCCCCAAGTTCAGACCATCTTCCCCTTTCCCCATTGGGACACTACCGCTGCCAATGATGCGATGATATTCCATTACAACATGAAAAGATACACCGAAGTGAATCAGGAAAACATGATGGTAGCGCTGTGGCAGGATAGTAAACGTGCCAGAGACGCGCATAACGCGCCTGATCAACATCCCGAAGATCTACCCTATCTAAACAGCCCGGAAACCGTGATCATCTGTTCTGCAGATGGCGGCGCATCCTGGAGCGATCCCCTGTATTTGAATGATATCGACACTCCGTTGCTGTCCGGGATCAGGATGATGTATGTGTATCCCGCTGACCAAGTGGTGTATACCGGGATGCAGGGCACCAGAAAGGTCGGCCGTCTGGGCTTGCTCTTCGTCGATGACGGGGAGTGGGGTTCAGAATATGTCTTCAATCCTCATGTATGGCCGGATAGCAGTATGGTGATGTTCGCTGAAATAGAATTGGTCTTCCCCGAACCGACCGCGATTGACGATCCCCATATCTCCACCCCATCTATTCCCATGCTCCAAAACGCATATCCCAATCCTTTCAAAGATGCGCTTACGATCAGTGTAGCTCTCAAGGACAGCGAGGAAGAATACTCTCTGAGCATCTATAACCTTCGGGGACAAAAGGTCTATAGCCATACAGACCGCGCTAAAGGGGAGTTTGAACTGCAATGGACCGGATTGGATAGCGCTGGGAAACGGGTTCCTGCCGGGATCTATCTGTTGAAACTGGACAGCGGAGCTAAAAGCCAAAGCAGGAAGATTATCAGGTTCTAAGGTC
>JAEWNJ010000011.1 GCA_023392795.1 Candidatus Cloacimonadota bacterium | reverse complement strand
ATGCCATCCAGTTCTTTGGCAAAGGCAGCCACTGCTTCCACTTCTTTCTTCGCCGCCGGAAGGGCCTTTTCATACACTGTTTCCAGGAAGTTTAAGGCATTATCCACGGATTCTGCCATGCGATCTTCCAGAACGTACTCAGCATGGCATTTGTAGCCCAACAGCTCGGCTCTTTCCTGGCGCAAGGCCAGAGTGCGCTTGATGATGTCCTGATTGTCGTATTCATCGTTGAAAGCGCGGGAGGAATAGGCGCGGTACATCTTGTAGCGAAGTTCGCGGTTCTGACAATAGGTGATGAAGGGACTGAAGCTGGAGGGCTGCAAAGTGAAGACCCAGCCGCTGTCCTTACCCTTCTTTTTTGCGGTAAAGGCCGCTGCTTCCAAAGGTCCGGCAGGAATGCCTTTCACGTCCTGAGGATCGGTGAGATGCAGTTCAAAGGCATTTGTGGCATTCAGCACATTGTCACTAAACTTGGGTGACAATTGGGAGAGCTCCATGGCGATCTCGGTGAAGCGTTTCTTATTCTCATCGCTCAGCAGCGCGCCGCCTCTGATGAAGCCTTTGTAGCGGCGTTCGATCAAGCGATAGCGTTCAGCCTTTTTGATGGCTTCCTTGTCGTTCATATCTTTGGGCAAGGTGGGTCTTTGTTTTCCTGCCACTTCGGCGTCGTACACCGCTTTCACGCGCTCAAAGATCTTCGGATCGGTGGCTATGCTGGAATTGAACTCCGCCAGCATCGGGGAAATCTTCTGCGCCAGAGCCTTAAACTCGGCATCAGAATGCGCGCCCAGGAGGTTAAAATAAACGCTGGAGGCATATTCCAGCTCTTCACCCTGGTCGTCCAGAAACATGATGGTGTTTTCAAAAGTGGGGGCTTCAGGATTGTTCCTTAGGTCATCAATCTCCTTGCGGGCGATTTTCAACGCTTCTTCAAAAGCCGGCATGAAGTGTTCCAGCTTGATCTCATCAAAGGGGATTGCTTTCAGCCGATGAGGGTTGTCTTTGCGAAGTAAGGGATTCATATCCTCTCCTAATTCGGTAATATTCTCTTTGGCGCAACAAGATAAGACGCGCTGATAATGTCAAATTATTTAACAAGATACCTGTCCGTAATGGGAAATGGCCCCCGAACCTGATGACGCCCGGAGGCCATTTATCAAAGCGATGGGAGCCTTCCTCCCGGGGGGATCAGAAAGTAACCTTTACCCCTACTCCCACAGAACGCTTGGTGTCTTTCAGCCAGTTGATTCCGCCTTCCTTGTCTTTGTATTTCTCGCTGTATTTGCCGATCAGGAAGAAACGTCGTTTCTCGCTGAGGCTGAGAGTGAAGCTGGCGCTCATTTGAGCTCGCGGAACCGCAATCCTTCCCAGTTTCAATTCATTTACCCTGGTCTTGCTATAGGCGAAGGAGACGTTTTCCAGCAGGCCGTAACGCGTATCTACCCACAGGCTGAACCACATAGATTTTCCGTGGGTTACTTCATCGCCATACATGTTTTGCCAGGCCAGCATGGCTTTCAGGCGCTCCCCGATCTTGCCTTCCAGCTTGCCATAAAATCCATAGGCAGCCCGAGCATCTTGCAGAGTGTCTTCTTTGGTTACCAATATATATGTGCTGTCGGCTTGCTGCACAGCTACACAACGCTCTTCTTCATAGAAATGGTCAAAATAGCCGTTGATAAAGCTATCGCCATGCTTGCGATATTCCAGATTCAGCTTCACATAATCCAGATCCAGATACAAGCCGGGCAGGATGAACCCCGTCCCGTGATCGATGATATGCGCCACTTCGGCATAGTTTCCCAGCACGAATTTATCTGTATTCAGGATGGGCAGGGTATAGTCAAAACTCAGGATAGTGAGCGCTTCCGGATCGCCACGATCGACTGCGTGATACAGGGAATCCGCCAGAGTGTATTTCAGATTGCCCTTTTGGTTACGATCGGAAAATACCGCCATCCCCAGCTCCAGATCCTTGATATACTGGATGGTAGAATCCGGCAGCGGCTTGAAATGCCCGCTAAAGGAAAAGATCGGCATGTGAATGATATCGGAACTGAAGACCTCGATTTCCGGCTTCATCTTGATTCTTGGATTGACCCCCAGGAGCAGCCCATTGTTACGCTGATCGGGGTAGTAAAACATATTGGAATAGTTGTGCATCACCAGCCCGTTGCGCACCGAGCGTTTGGGAAAACCGCCAAAATGCCCGTAATAGAGATCGCCGGGCTCGCCGTAACGCACATAGTAGATCTTGCCCAGGATATCGTCGATGTGATCCCAATCACTTTTCTTGATGTGGTAGTTTTTATCAAAGAGAAAATCCAGATCCAGCCCCAAACCAAGCTTCTTGTATGCTACTTCCTGGATCAAACGCAACTGGTAATACTTGGTGGAATCAATCTCCACCTTGCCGATCATACTGGAAACGCTGAACTTTGAAGAAGAGTTTACCCGAAACGGCATTTCCTGAGCCAAAAGCAACAACGGCAGCACGAGAATAACAAACAGAACTATCTTTCTACACATGGCTATTCACTCCTTACATCCTTATGATTCTATGATACTCTCAGAGCTTTTCCTGTCAAGTAAATCCTGTGGATTGATGGAGTATCAAGAGTACAGGAATGCCTGATGAGGGGCTGCTTGCGTCTCTCCAGCCCGGTTGACGGCGTTTGTAACTTCTTAGACAGGCGCTAATCAAGCGTTTATTGCTAAGGCTTGATTCGGGTATGATAATGACCTGATCCAAAGCCCGGAAAGGGCAGGCAGATGGTAAGACCATGAAAAGCCCAGAGACGCAGAACAACCTGGACAGGGTGCGCAACAAAGCGGAATCCCTCGAATCAGATGCACTAAAACGGATGAATTGCCGTCATTCCTCCCTGGAGACCTTTTCCCGTTTCCAGGGAGGAATGGGGCTATGGTATGGGAAAAAAAGATATTATACGCGTTTAACCAGGATCACACGCCATTCTCTGCCATGCAGAGCGAGGGTATCCCAGGTGGCAGCTTTTTTGGCTTCTTCATAGGTTCCGGTAGCCCAAAAGCTGTATTCGCCTTCTCCGGCGGGTTCGGTGGTGATTCTTTTAGCCAGGTCGCGCAGATCTTGAAAATCGTTGTACATCTCATCGGTAAAGATGTTCTTCCCCAGTTCTTCCTGATCCTGATCGCACACAATCATACCATCGGATTGCATGGCCCACAATTCGTACTCTTCGGGGATCTTATTCTCGCTAAGCAATTGGTTCACGAGCTTCTGCGGATCGAGAGTAACCACGTACGCTCCGACAAACTTCTTGTCGGCATTCGTGATGGGATGGCCGATGACCACGGTCATAAACCCTTCCACTGCCTTGAAGGCCTTGCTGAATACCGGCTTCGGATCGGTCATCATCTGGACGATATGCTCCTGTGCGCTGATATCCGAGCCTTCCGCAGACTTGTACTCTGCGGGACTGAGATACTTCAGCACGCCCAGGCTATCGATATAGCAGGAACTTAGAATGGCGGGATTGATCTTGAGACCGGAATCCAGAAAAGCCCGAATCTCTTCTTCGGTATTGAGTTTGCCATCGTGCGCGGCGAGCAGTTCAGCCATGGCCGCATCCAGCTTATCCAGCCTGCTTTGCAGATCCATGGCCAGATCTTTGACGGCAGGACCCTGAGGAGCGCGTTTGCATGCGGGGACGAAAAGAATGATCATCGTGATCAGAATGACAAGTAGCTTGATGCCTGTCTTCATGTTTTTCTCCTTGTTTCGATAAGGGTGATAAACAGTTATCTTGACGGGCAGTGCCCCGCGGGTTCGGGATGCCTGCCCAAAAAGTCTTCAGGTGGCTCTAATAGCCACCTTCAGGCACAATCTATATACAGTCTGTTGACTGATGACGAGAGTTTTAGCTCTCCTTAGAAAGGTCAAGGAAAATCTTCTCTGTCTGCTGCCTTGTGTCTGGGAGCTTGTCCATCCGGGAGGCGATCCTGATCTGCAATATCTCCTGACACCATCAATAGCAGGCGTTTAGGACAGCTTTTGACACACAGGGCAGAAGAAGCTGGAGCGTCCGCCCAGACGTACATTGGCCAGAGCGTGACCCCGGGGGCACTGCTTCTTTTGGTATACCCTGAGGAAGTTTTGAAACTCCCCGCTCTTGTCGTCGATCCGGCGATAGTCTGAGATGCTGGTCCCGCCCACAGCAAGTGCTTCATTCAGAACGTCCTTGCAGTGCTTCACCATCAGTTTGGCCTGGGACTTTGTAATCCGATTTCCCGCTGTTTCGGGATGGATGCCGCTACGATAGAGCAATTCGCAGACGTAGATATTGCCCAGACCTGCCACCAATCCCTGATCGAGCAGAAGGTTCTTGATCGGCGCTTTGCGTGTATGAACCATCTGATATAGATAAAGGGGGTTGAAATCCATGGAAAGCGGTTCGGGCCCAAGCTTGGGCAGGTAGTGGGCAAGATTTGAGCTCTTCAAAAGGGTGATCTTGCCGAAGGTGCGGGGATCGATGAAGCGGATGGCGTCCTCGCCTCGCAGATGGATCCGGGCTCTCTCGTGTTTGTGAATATCCTCCGGATGAGGATCATAGACGAGTTTCCCGGTCATCCTGAGGTGGATGATCAGGCTGGCTCCGCCCTCCAGATGGAGGATCATGTATTTTCCCCGGCGGATTGCTTCTGCCATTCTTGCCGGAAAGGGATCAATATCCAGCTCCGGGTCACGGATCAGAGTGCCGGGATAGTAGGACTCCACGGCGGATATCTCACGGCCTTGCAACACTGATACAAGGCCGTCCAGTACGGTTTGAACTTCAGGTAATTCAGGCATTATCGATCCAGATATTTGTGTATTTTATATGCCGCCAGAGCGCCATCCCCCACCGCTGTAGCCACCTGACGCAGAGATTTGGCCTGCACATCTCCGGCAGCCCAAACTCCCGGTACCGAGGTTTGGTGTTCCCGGTCGGTAACGATGTAGCCATCCTCAAGCTCAAGCTGATCCCGGAATAAGGCGGTATTGGGATTGGCGCCGATGAATACAAAGATGCCGTCCACTTTCAGGTCGCTGCGTTCGCCGCTTTTCAGGTTTGCCACCCGCAGCTTGCGCTCCGCGGCGCCGAAATCAATGGCTTCCACCACGCTGTCTGTTATCAGCTCGATTTTTGGCTCCTGACGAACGCGGTCGATAAGCACGGGATCGGCGCGAAAGCTATCCCGACGGTGGATGATGTGGATCTTGGCAGCGTACTTGGCAAGAAACAGGGATTCCTCAAAGGCGGAATTACCACCTCCCACGACAGCCACGGTTTTATCTGGGAAAAAGGGACCGTCACAGGTGGCGCAATATGATACGCCACGGCCGGCGAATTCCGCTTCACCCGGGATGTTCAGGGTCTTCGGCGATGAACCCGTGGCAATCAGTACAGCGCGAGCCTTCCAGGTGCTAAATGGAGTGATAGCTTCCTTGATCTCTGGGTTCAGGTTCACCGCGGTTACGTCTTCATGAATGATCTCCAAGCCAAAGAAGCGCGCCTGTTCTTCCATGTCTTTTGCCAATTGCTTGCCCAAAACTGGTTTCGGAAAGCCGGGGTAATTCTCCACCCACTCGGTGGCGGTTAGCTGTCCTCCCGCCAGAGGAGCCTTTTCGATCATCAGAGTTTTCAGTTTGTAGCGGGCTGCGTATAAACCCGCGGTGAGGCCGGCTGGCCCGCCACCGATGATGATGAGATCGTAGATCTGGCCGCTATCTGCGCCGGATGACAGGCTGAAGCTGAAATCCAGCATCTTTAGAGCGCTTCCCGGATCTTGGCGATGATCATGGGTTCGGGCGCAGCACCTTCCTGATACCACTTTTCGTTGATCGTGGTTCTCGGCACACCTTGAACGGAGTATCTCTGAGCCAGATGAGGAAACTCCGTGATCTCCACCATGTCCGCCTTTACCATATCGCTGTAATACGCCATCTGATGCGCCAGGATCACTGCCTGGGGACAATATGGACAGGTGGGGGTAACAAAAACCTGCAGATGCACCGGTTTACTGAGGGCAGCAAGGAACCTTTTTCCCTCGTCAGAGATTTTTACCAGACCCGTCGAAACCATCAGAATTGCCGAGAGCAGTGAGGAAAACTCGTAACCCGCAGGAATGCCGTAAAAGCGGATACCATAGTCCCTTTCACCCACCACCGCGATCGCGGGGATCTTGTCGATCCCGAATTTCTCCACGGCTTCGGAATCGCTTTCAAACTGGTGAACCTCCAGATTCAGCAGTGGATTGGTGGTGATGAGATCTTCCAATAGCTGATGTGTCTCCTTGCAATAGCCACACTCAAAGGCCTGAGTAAAGAGTTTCAGGGTAACTTTCTTTTGCATGTGCTGCAGGGCGTTCTTTACGTCGCCCAGTACTTTATCGTCGAGAATAGGCATATTCTCCTCCCGTATTTAAGTGTTCTGAAGAAAGAATATAATGAACCTTCGAGGTTTAGCAAATCTTTATTGTCCGACTGACACACCGGGAACAACTCCTCTTTGTGCTTTCAGGACAATCGCGTTATCTTGTATGTAATTATGAGTCCGAGTGCAAGGTAGCCAAGAAAAAGGTTGACTTGTACTTTGGAGGTAAAATATGTGTCCTTATCAGTATTATATGAGGTGTCGGCAAATGATTGCGCGCTTGCCCCTGAGTGCATTATTGGGATTTATGATCCTGCTTTTCATTTTTATCACGCTACCCGGCGTTTTATCCGCTCAAAGTGGTAACGAGGATTATAACGCCCTGAAAAAGTGGCAGTTACCTGGCGATGCCATTCAGAGCAAGGATTTACGGGAAGCGGATGAGAGAATGTACCTCAATGATGCTCTCTATACGGGATGGGCTTACGAGCGCTATCCAAACGGCAATCTGCAGAGAGCCAGCCACTATCTGAAAGGCAGATTGGACGGACTCAACCTGCTATGGTATCCGGACGGAGCGCCACAGATGAGTGCCACTTATCGTTTCGGAGCGCTGCATGGTAGATTCTTGGGCTGGTATGCCAATGGCACAGTGATTTATGACATGTATATAAACCGCGGCACCTATGCCTCAGATAACCTCAGCGATGAGGATGACAGCAGAGCAAGCAGTGAAGCGGAAATATTTGAAGGCGAAGGAAGAGATAATGACGACACCGGTGAGTAAGATGCACAGCCCGGAAAGCTTTGCACTTATGAAGCAAAAAGAGCAGAAGATCACGATGGTCACTGCCTATGATTATGCCAGCGGAAGCGCTGTTGCCAATAGCGATATGGATGTGATCCTCGTGGGTGACAGCCTGGGTATGGTGGTGCTGGGTTATGACAGCACCTTGAAGGTCAGCATGGACGACATGGTGGTGCATAGCGCGGCGGTACGCCGGGGCGCCCCAAACAAGTTCATCATCTGCGATCTGCCCTATCTGGCGTATCACCTTTCCCCGGAAGAGACCAAGGCAAACGCGGCGCGTCTGGTGGTACAGGGCGAAGCCAATGCCGTGAAGCTGGAGGGCGGCTCTGCCTCGCGTTTGGAAGCCATCCGTCAGATCGTGGATATTGAGATTCCCGTCTGCGCGCATTTGGGCCTCACCCCGCAATCGGTAAAGCGCTTTGGCGGGTATAAGGTCCAGGGCAAGAGCGAGATTGCCCATGAAGAGATTTTCCTGCAAGCATACGCGATCGAAGAAGCAGGAGCCTTTATGCTGGTGCTGGAAGGCATCCCCGAGATCTTGGGCAAAAAGATCAGTGAAGCCCTCACCATCCCCACCATCGGCATCGGCGCCGGCAGATACTGCGACGGGCAGGTGCTGGTCTATCACGACATGCTGGGCTACAGCTCCATGCTGCCCAAATTCGTAAAGAAATACGCCGAGCTAAACGAACACATCCCCGAAGCGCTGAACCGCTACTGCGCCGAGGTGCGCGATGGCTCTTTCCCCACAGCCGAACACACTTATTATCCAATCATTTAAATAAAAAGGAACCACCAAGATGAAAGAACGTACAGAGAATATGAGCCCCGATGAGAAGTTTAATGCCATAGCAAACCTGAAAGAGAAGCTGGAAGAAAACTTTGTAGCCCTGGGAGAATTGCTGAGCGAGATCAAGCGCAGCAAGCTCTTCCGTTTCAAGGGATATGAAAGCTTCAAGGACTTTGTGGAAGCAGAATATCAGCTATCGGGCAGCCTGGCGGGCAAATTGGCTCAGACCTTTGAGCTCTTCGTGGAAGAGATGGATATAGATGACACCAGCGTGAAGGAAATTGGATTTGAGCGTCTCCAATTGATCAAACCCTTCGTTCAAAAAGCCAATTGGAACGAGCGGGACGAGTGGATGAAGAAAGCCAGTGAGACCCCTACCAACGAACTTCGCAACGAAATCAAGGAGATTAAGAAGCAAGAAAAAGCTGAAGACACTGACCTCAAGAAAGTATTTATCGACCAGTACCTCGAGAAAATGACCACCTGGTTCAATTGCAGCAAAGCTGATCTGAACTTCAAACTGGCACTTTATTTCCAGGATTCTGACCTGGACGAGGTAAAAAAGATCGTCAAAGACCGCCAAAAGGCCTTTGAGCTCGAAACACAAAAGGAGGAAACGCCGTGAAGCTTATGAAAATCCTGTGGGTGGATGACGAAATAGACCTGCTAAAGCCATTCATCCTCTTCCTGGAAGAACGAAACTATAGTGTAGATACATGCAACAACGGAGAAGACGCCATCGAAAAGGTGGTGGATACCAAGTACGATCTGGTGATACTGGACGAGATGATGCCCGGTCTCGACGGTCTCAGCACCCTGCAAGAGATCAAGCGCATCAATAACGCCATCCCCATCATCATGGTCACTAAAAGCGAGGAAGAGGGCCTGATGAACAAGGCCATCGCCTCTCAGATCTCCGATTATCTGATCAAACCCATCAACCCCTCGCAGATCATCATGGCCATCAAGAAGATCTTTCAAGCCGACGAGATCAAAGCCAACGAGATCGGCCAGCAATATACCCGCTATATCGCGCAGCTCAATCAACGCCTCTTTGACAATCCCGATTGGGAAGAATGGGGCAATATCTACCGCGAAATGGCACAATGGGAACTCCGCATCGACGAAGTGAACGATGACGGCCTGCGTCAAACCCACTTTTTGGAAAAGCGCAACTGCAATACCGAGTTCACTAACTATGTGGAGCGTAACTACAAAGAATGGCTGAAGACCGACGAGCGTCCCAACCTCAGTTTTGACATGATCTCGCAGTATGTGGCGCCGCATTTCGAAGAGAATGTGCCGATTTACTTCATCATCATCGACTGCATGCGCCTGGATCAATATCTGGCCATTCAGCCTTACATTCAGGAATTGTTTGATGAGCAGCTCGATATCTATTTCTCGATATTGCCAACCGCTACGCCCTATTCGCGCAATTCCATCTTCAGTGGGCTCTTGCCCATCGATATTGCCAAACGCTTCCCAGAGTATTGGGTTACTTCCGCCGAGATGGATAACTCCAGAAACCGCAATGAACACCAGCTTTTGGACGAACACATCAGCGAACTGGGGTATCAGCTCGATCCCACATCCAAATACGTGAAAATATTCAATATGGATGAAGGTAACTTTGTGCTGCGCAAGATCGATACCTGGAACAAGGAAAACCTGATCGTACTGGTCTATAACTTCCTTGACCTCCTGGCGCATCACCGTTCCCGGGATCAGATCCTCCAGGAGACCATTCCGCATGAAGAGGGCTTGCGTGCCTTTACCAAGCATTGGTTCCTGCATTCCAGTCTCTATGAAGCGCTGAAGCTGATCGCCAAACAGGATGCCATCGTGGTGATTTCCACCGACCACGGTTCCATCAAGGTAAACCGCGCCACGCAGGTAATCGGGGATCGCGATACATCAGTAACCGTGCGTTACAAAGAGGGCAAAAACCTTACTGCCAACGACCGTCACGCACTTTTCGTGAAGAAACCCGCGGATTACGGGCTGCCCTCAAAGAGCATTGTGGATAACTTCATCTTCGCCAAGGATGATTATTACTTCATCTATCCCAATTCATACCACCAATATCAAAAGCAATACAACGGCACTTTCCAGCACGGAGGGGTCTCGATGGAAGAGATGATCCTGCCCGTGGCTACGTGTCGCAGCAAAAAGAAACGATAAACAGATACTAGCGCCGGCGTTCGTCGCAGAGTCCTGACACCTCTGGATCATGCGACGATCGCCTGTTTTTTTAAATATAAAAGATAGAGGCTTATCTTATGTTACTCTCAGATCTTCTGGATACCAAAAGCATTTTGCATGAGAACAGAGTGCTTACCAGAGAGCAGATTTACCACCTTTTGGTGGAACGGATCTGTCACCACCGCAGGCTACCGGTTTGTGGTGAGGGTTTGATGCAGATGATTCTGGAACGGGACCGTCAAAGCAGCACCGCTTATGCCACGGGAATCGCAATTCCACACATACGTATGGAGGATTTCCATGACACGATGATTGGCATGGCTTTTCTACAGAATCCCATCGATTTTGACGGGCAAAAGGTTCATTGGGTATGTCTGGTGATCACGGACAAGAGCTCATCAAACATCTATTTGAATCTTGTAGCTGCTTTATTGAAGATATCCAAGGACGCCGCGTTGATGCGGGAGCTTGGAGAACTGAGGGACGGCCATGCTGTGGTGCATCGTTTGCACAAGCTGGATATTCGCATTAAAAAAGAGATTACTCTGGGAGATGTAATGGTAAGCGAACCTATCACGATTTCACCCGACGCCAAGCTTTCGGAGCTCAGCGCCATCCTGTGTTCAAAAGAGATATCATTCCTGCCTGTGGTGGATGAAAACAACCGCTACCTGGGAGAAGTGAGCATTCTGAATCTCTTGAAAGTAGGTGTTCCGGATTATCTGATGATGCTGGACAATGTGAGTTTCCTGAGGTCATACGAGCCTCTGGAAAAGCTCTTTGAACAGGAAGATACTCTGACCGTGAGAGACATTATGACCAAAGAAGAGGAGTTCCTGAATCCCGATAGCTCCATTCCCGAAGCAGTGTTTGAAATGATTCAGCACCACAAACGCTTCTATTCCGTGGTGGATGATGCGCACAAATTAGTTGGCGTGGTAACCGCCAGCGACATCTTCCGAAAGGTGATCAAGGCATAGAAAATGACTCTCATGTTAATCGCTCTCGCCATTTTCGGCGTTACTTACCTCCTCATTATCACAGAATGGATCAACAAAATGCTGGCTGCCATGATGGGCGGCTTTGCCATCGTACTTACCGGCATCGTACATCAGAAGATCGCTTTTGCCGCCATCGACTGGAACGTTATCTTCTTCCTCATCGGGATGATGATGGTGATCTCGGTGATGCGCCAAACCGGCGTCTTCATGTATCTGGCCATCAAGCTCGCCAAGATCGCCAAGGGCAAACCCCTGGCCATCATGGTATTGATGTTCCTCCTGACCACCGTCATCTCAGCCTTTTTGGGCAGCGTAACCACCATCATGATCCTGGTACCGATTATTCTGTTGGTGGCCAGTGAACTGAAGATCAGCCCCATTCCCTTCATCATCACCATGGTTATCGCTTCCAACGGCGGCGGCGCGGCTACCATGATCGGTGATCCGCCCAACATCTTGATCGGCAGCGCCACCGATTATAACTTCATGGATTTCCTCATCAATCTCACTCCGCCGGTCATTTTTATCACCATCTTTTCCATTGGCCTGATCTGGCTGCTGTACCGCAAGGGCATGCATGTCTCAAACGAGAACCGCGCAAAACTGATGAGTTACAACGAGAAGAACCTGATCAAGAATAAGAAATTACTCATCATCTGTGGCATTGTCCTGGTGCTGATGCTCATCGCCCTGGCCCTGCAAAGCGTAATCATGATCGAAACCGCCACTGTCGCCATGACGGCGGGTCTTTTCCTGCTGGTGATCTCCGATCGGAAAAGAGTGGAGCATATCCTCTCCAATGATATCGACTGGGTGACCATCTTCTTCTTCATGGGGCTCTTCATGATCGTGGAATCCCTCGTGGAAACAGGCTTTATCAGCATGATCGCTGAATCTGTGATGAAAGTGACCCACGGCGAACCCAAGGCCACATCCATGGTCATTCTCTGGATATCGGGTATCTTTAGCGCCTTCATCGACAACGTGCCCTTTGTGGCAGCCATGATCCCAGTGATCAAACAACTGGGCACTCTGATAAACAACCCGGATACCATGCACCCAATCTGGTGGGCACTGGCCCTGGGTACCTGTCTGGGTGGAAATGGAACCCTCATCGGCGCGTCTGCCAATATCGTAGCTGTCGGCATCGCCAACCGCAACGGCTACCATATCTCCTTCAAGGAATATACCAAGATCGGCGGCATCTTCGCCCTGCTGGCAATTGTGATCAGTACGGCATATATCCTGATGCGCTATTTCTGGTAAAGAAACCGCCCTGTTTGTTCAAAGCCCATCCCCCGAAGCCCATACTACTTGTTTACAAATAGTGCCCGGGCTTCATTGAAGGGAAGGGCTTTGTTTTCATTTGAGACGGTTTTTATTGGGGCGCTACCTACCGCTTACCT
Organism: Candidatus Cloacimonadota bacterium; assembly: GCA_023392795.1. Taxonomy (GTDB): domain Bacteria; phylum Cloacimonadota; class Cloacimonadia; order Cloacimonadales; family Cloacimonadaceae; genus UBA5456. The sequence continues at coordinate 11,051 of JAEWNJ010000011.1, read as the reverse complement.
TCTTTTGGGTGATACGCAAGTAATGAGCCGGTCGAACAATGGTGATAGCTTTGTATGACCGGTGTATGACCGGTGTATCGGAGGCGTACGAACTACAAGAAGGCAAGAATCTGGGGGTGAAAAACATAGTGGCAGATCAGCATCTGCTGCTGCTTTGAGCATTCCTGCTTGACAAGAAAGCAAAGCTTGGATATTTTGACAAATATAGTTAACATATCAATTAAGCTGCGTTGAAGCAGCAAAAATACAGGAGGAAAGATGAAGCGCATAGTGATTTTACTGATGCTCGTGATTATGGCTCTGAGCATCATTTCCTGTGACAAGCGGGATGGTGACAGTGGCGTGCCAACCCTTGCCGAAGTAGTATTGGATCCAGACGAAGACTTCTACCTAATCCTGGAATACGGTAAAGACCTGAACAGGGATGACACCGATGTTGATTGCTCTCTGCTCACAAACAAGAAGCTGGAAGAACTCTGGATAAATACCGATAGAGTCAATCCTGATTACATGAATTACAACAATCTCACAGGCTACTATTGGTATGACATCAATCTGGATTATCTGAATGGAGCTCTGCCTTCGGCTTTTAACGAAGAGATTGTCTACCAGATCAAGCTGGAAGGTAAGACAGTAACCGGAAGCCTGGTGATGCCAGCAGAATATGTACTCAATCCACCCTCCTTTGATCCCGCCCAAAATTATGAGGTGGACTGGACTCTGGCAGACGATCCCCAGGCTCAGAGCATCTCATTATCCCTGGAGGACACCGATAGGAGTTACTATTACAATTATGGATTTGTGCTAAAGCCCACCAAAAGAACCCATAGTTTCAACAAAAGCCTCTGGAGCGATTATCAACCGGATGAAGACTTTGATGTATACCTGGAAGCCAGCAACTACCAAAGAACCAACGGTGGAGTGGTCTGGTTCATCAGTTCATATCGCTATGAAGAATACCATTGGAACACCAAATCTCCCCATCAACAAAGGATTGAAAAGCTCTTGAGGGGAGAGAACCCGCTACCCAAATAAGACTGCAACAAAAGCTTTCCGGCATCAGACAAAACTGATGCCGGCACTTGCCGTAAACTGAAGCTGTTTCCCGGAGGGAGGGAACTGCCCTACAGTCCTGGTCTCGATTCCGGTGGGCTTGCCTGGCTTCTTAGAGAGATTCATATGCGGATTTGGGTGACTCTTTACCCTGTAATCCGCGTGCCAGAGATCCACCTTCAGCACAAATGTCTTGACAAATCTTCTATGGCAAAAGACAATGCAAGACATTGATATATTATATACTAATGGCGACAAGCCGGAATGGAGAATAGCATGGAATACTCTTTTAACGCAATAGAAAGCAAATGGCAGAAGATCTGGCAGGAACGTAAGATAGCCACCGCTCCCGATGGTGGAGACAAGCCCAAATACTACGTACTTTCGATGTTTCCCTATCCCTCCGGTGTTCTCCATATCGGACACGCGTCAAATTATTCCATCGGCGACGCGATGACCCGTCTGAAGCTGATGCAAGGCTACAATGTAATGCAGCCCATGGGTTACGATTCCTTCGGCATGCCGGCGGAAAACTACGCTATCACCCACAATTCACATCCCAGACTCACCACAGAGGAAAACATCGCCAATATGCGCAAGCAATTTGACGGCATGGGCTTTTTGCTGGATTGGGAACGCGAGGTGAGCACCTGCCGTCCCGAATATTACCATTGGGGACAGTACATCTTCAAAAAGCTGTATGAAAAGGGATTGGTTTACCGCAAAAAGAGCTTTCAAAACTGGTGTGAAGAGTGTAACACCGTATTGGCAAACGAGCAGGTGGAAGACGGCTGCTGTTGGCGTTGCGGCTCAGAAGTGGAACAGAAGGAACTGGAACAGTGGTACTTCCGCATCACCGATTATGCTGAAGAACTGCTGAATTTCTCTGACGTTATCGATTGGCCGGAACGCGTGATGACCATGCAGAAACACTGGATCGGCTGTAGTGAGGGTACGCGCATCGAGTTTCCCCTGGAAGAAGACGGCACCTTGATCCCCGTATTTACCACCCGCCCCGACACCATTTACGGAGTCACCTTCATGGCCCTGCCTCCGGAGCATCCTCTGGTACAGAAATGGCTGGCCGAGGAACCCGAAAACCACGCCCTGCATGACTTTTGTAAGAAAGTGATCAATGAGGATAAAGTAGCCCGCAGCAGTGCCGATACCACCAAGGAAGGCATCTTTAGCGGCCGCTATTGCATAAACCCCCTAAATAAACACAAGGTACAGATCTGGATCACCAATTACGTGCTGATGGATTACGGTACGGGAGCTGTGATGGCCGTGCCTGCGCATGATCAGCGCGATTTTGAATTTGCCCGCAAGTACGATATTCCCATGCAGATTGTGATCCAGAATCCAGATCAGAATTTGAAGCTGGAAGAGATGAAGGAAGCTTACATAGAGCCCGGTATTCTGGCCAATTCTGCCCATTTTGACGGGACGCCAAGTGAAGAAGCCAAGTCCCTGATCACCAAGTGGATTGCTGAAAATGGCTGGGGTGAAGGCACAAAGACTTACCGGCTACGGGATTGGGGCATTTCACGTCAACGTTATTGGGGCAATCCCATCCCCGTAATCCACTGTCCCAAATGCGGCGTAGTATTGGTTCCCGATGAAGATTTGCCAGTGCGTTTGCCGGATAACGTTCAGGTTGGGAAAACCACCTCCAATCCGCTACTCAGCGTTCCAGAATGGCTGAATGTGAAGTGCCCGCAATGTGGCATGGACGCGAAGAGGGAAACGGACACCATGGATACCTTCGTGGATTCCTCCTGGTATTATGCCCGCTACGCAGATCCCAAGAACGATAAACTGCCCTTCGACCCGGAAAAGGCCAATTACTGGCTGCCGGTGGATCAATACATCGGCGGCATCGAACATGCCTGTATGCACCTGTTGTATGCCAGATTCTTCTTTAAGTTCATGCGCGACATGGGCTGGGTGAAAGGCAATGAACCCTTTGCGCGCCTGCTAACCCAAGGGATGGTGCTGAAAGATGGTGCCAAGATGAGCAAATCCAAGGGCAACACGGTGGATCCGCAATACATCATCGACCGCTTTGGCAGCGATACCTTGCGGGTTTATCTGCTCTTTGCCTCACCCCCGGAAAAGGACGTGGAATGGAATGATGACGCGCTGATGGGCGCTTTCCGTTTCCTGAAGCGCATCCATCGCCTGATCGAAGGCAATCTGGAAGCCATCAAACGCGGTTTGCAACTGGAAGCCGATGTGGATAAGCTTTCTCCCGAGATGAAGAATCTACTCTTCAGTTCCCATCATTGCACCAAACGGTGGCTGGAAGACAGCCTGCAGCGTATGCAGTACAACACCGCCATCGCGTCGATCATGGAACATCTGAACAACTGCGTGGCGATCAAGAATCCCGGCGAACTGGACAAGCACGGTCTGGCCGTATATGCCGAAGCTTGCGGCATCATCCCGCAATTGCTGTATCCCTTCGCGCCGCATCTGGCTGAAGAATTGTGGCAGATGATGGGGTTTGACGAACTCTTGCACGAAAGCGGCTTACCCGGATATGAAGAAAAGTATCTGATTCAGGACAGCGTAACCTACGTGATCCAGATCAATGGTAAGCTGCGCGGTAAAATGGACGTTCCTGCCGATATGGACAGCGAAACCCTGAAAGCTGAAGCACTGAAGGTGGACAATGTGGCGCGTTCCCTGGAAGGTCACGAGCTGAAAAAGATCATCGTGATCCCCGGCAAAATGGTAAGTATAGCCATAAAGTAAGCACATTCCGCTTGACAAAAAGCGCTCGGTGAAAAGATATGGATACCTTAGTGATGGGGCCTATAGCTCAGCTGGTAGAGCTTCCGGCTCATAACCGGATGGTTGGGGGTTCGAGTCCCTCTGGGCCCACCACTTTTACTTTTTATCTTCCACAAGCGGATTATAATATCTGGGAGGAAGAGATATGAAACGCATCCCGCTAATCATCACAGTACTACTAAGCCTTTCCGCATTGTCCGCCACGAAGTACGCTGGCGAGATCTTCAGCTTTAGCCCCGGTGTGGCAAATCAGGCAATGGGCAATACTGGTCTCACTCTACACGGATTTAACGCCGCCGGATGGTGGAATCCAGCCTCTCTGGCTTCCAGCAGTATCAACAGCGTGGAAGTGATGCGCAGCGAGCATTTTGAAGGCTTGCTCGCGCAAAACCAGGTATCCCTTCGCTTCGCCAATAACTTCGCCCTCGGCATCAATCATCTGGCTGTGGATAAAGTAAAGCTTACCAAGCTGGAGGATGAAAACGCCGAAATCAGCGGCGACAACCGTCCCTACGTGTGGAAGACGGTTACCAATCAGGATTTCATCATCACAGGCAGTTTTTCCCGCCGCCTGAATTCCCGCGTTGCTGTGGGTCTGACCCCGAAACTGGCTTACCGCTCCCTGGCAGAGCATTCCGGATATGGCATTGGAGCCGATCTGGGCGCTATTCTGGACATGGGAAAAGGACTGTCTGCAGGTGCAAATCTGCGTGATTTCTTTGGCACGCAGATCCTCTGGGAAAGCGGCGAACACGAGATAGCTATGCCCAATCTGGATATGGAATTGGGTTACGCCACCAAGCTCACAAAGTTACAATTGCCCTTGGCACTCGCATTCCGCGCTCAGGCCTATCCGGAGGAACGCGGCGACGCCTCCAATTTCAGCAGTGCCGGGCTCAGCGCCGATCTGCACGCCGGGATGTTGGTGCAAGTAATTCCTGCCCTGTCATTGATGGCGGGTTATGACGTGGATAGCTTCACCGCCGGTATGGGATTGGACGTTCGGAACTGGGGTCTGGATTACGCCTTCCGCGCCAATTCTGATGATGGACTGGGACATTCCCAAAGAGTGGCAGCCTCCTTTAGATGGTAAAAAAGATCGCCCTTCTGGGCGCGACTGGATCGATCGGGACATCCACCTTTGAAGTGGTGAGGGAACAGCGGGACTTTCTACAGATCAGCCTCGCTGCCGCATGTCAAAACCATGGCAAATTGATCCCCCTGGCCCGGGAATTCGGGATCCCAAAGATAGTATTTTCCGGCATCAGCGAACCTGTCATGCAGCAAAGACTAAAGAACGATAATCCTGATCTGCACATATATTTCGGCTCAAATGAACTGATCAGACTGCTGAGGGATGAGGATTATGACATCGGACTGAATGCAATCGGCGGTTCCGCCGGCATTGAGGCCACCTTTGCCATCTTGCAGAGTGATCGGATCCTGGCCCTGGCGAATAAGGAATCCCTGGTGATGGGCGGTCACCTCGTGGCGAAGCTGAATAAACGCGGCAAGATCACTCCCGTGGACAGTGAACACAGCGCCCTCTTTCAGGCTATCGGCAGTCATCCCGATTCACAGATCCGAAAACTGATCATCACCGCGTCAGGGGGCGCCTTCAGGACCCTCCCCCTGAAAGATTTCCAGGCGATCACTCCGGCAATGGCGCTGAAACATCCCAATTGGGATATGGGCGCAAAAGTGACTCTGGACAGCGCCACTATGTTCAATAAAGCCCTGGAAGTGATGGAAGCGCACTGGCTCTTCGATATGCCCTATGAGCGCATTGAAGCCATCATCCACCCCCAATCCGTGATCCACTCCATAGTGGAATTCATCGATGGTTCGCACTTGGCGCAAATGGGTTTCCCTGATATGAAGATCCCCATCTTATACGCCCTGAGCCATCCCGCTCGCTATCACTCTGAGCTGGTGCATACTGATCTTTTGAAACACGCTCACCTCAGCTTCGAGGGCATCGACCCCCAGCGTTATCCCCTGTTTTACTTGGCTTTGGAAGCGGCTAGAGCGGGAGGAATCATGCCCACTGTGATCAATGCCGCAGTGGAAGCCGCTATAAAGTGCTTTCTGAGCGAGAAAATCCTGTTCACCGACATTGTCCGGGCTGCGGAAGCAACGCTGTCCATCGCGCAACAGATCCCGGAACCAGACCTAGACGCCATTTTAGAAGCCAATACATATTACCATGCCAGAACTCTTGAAATTATGAACTAATGGAGATACAATGAATTACACCGATTTTGCAGTGGAACAGATCGTAAAGCTGTGCCAGATCCCCAGCCCCAGCGGCTTCACCAAACTTGCCACCAGGTACCTGGTGGATGAACTCAAGAAACTGGGCTTTGAGCCAAGCCTTTCCCGCAAAGGATCAGTGCTCTGCACTCTCGGCGGTGTGGGCAATCCCCTCGTCCTTGCCGCGCATGTGGATACCCTTGGGGCGATGGTGCGTGCGGTAAAGGGGAATGGCAGACTGCGCTTCACCAAGATTGGCGGATATCCGGAAAACAACATCGAAAACGAGAACGTGACCGTGCACACCCGAGACGGCAAAACCTATGGCGGTACCGTGTATATCAATGGCCCTGCTGCTCATGTTTACAGCGATTCCGGTTCCAGCAAACGCGACGACGCCAATATGGAAATCGTGCTGGATGAGATCGTGAAGAGCAAGGAAGACACCTTGAAATTGGGTATAGCCCCCGGCGATTTCGTATCACTGGATTCCCGCACTATCCTGACTCCATCGGGATTCATCAAAAGCCGCCATCTGGATGATAAAGCCAGTGCCGGAGTGCTGCTCGCGCTCGCCAAAGAGATCAAAGATGGCGTTCTGAGTCCAGCCCGTAAGATCTCGATTCTCTTTACCACATACGAGGAAGTCGGACACGGTGCGGCATCAGGATTCCCTGAGGATACCGCGGAAATGATCTCTGTGGATATGGGCGCAGTGGGAGACGATCTGGGCACGGATGAATACAAGGTTTCCATTTGCGCCAAGGATTCTGGCGGCCCCTACGATTGGGATACCACCGACCGCCTGATCAGCATTGCCAAAAAGCTCAATCTGCAGTACGCTTTGGACATCTATCCCTATTACGGATCCGATGTGGAAGGTGCCCTGAGAGCAGGATACGACATCCGCCATGGCCTCATCGGCCCCGGTGTGTTTGCCTCGCACGGTTATGAGCGTACGCACACTCAAGCTGTGGATGCCACCCTGAAGCTTTTGGAAGCTTATCTGCAGGAAGCTTAGCTATTAAACACGGATATTGCGGCTGGTTTTACCCTGCTCTTTGGTGCAGAAATTGCATCCCATCCGCATGAATACATAATCGAAATTGGAGATAAGATGCACAAATATATGATCGCGATAGTGTTCGCATTGCTTTTGCCGCTTGGCTTGCTGGCCTATCCGCCTTTGCCGGAATGCTATCATAGCTATGCTGAGATTACCGATTTGCTGTTCAATCTGGAAGATACATATCCCGATATAGCCAAGGTACACGTCATCGGCTACACGCAACAGGACAACCTCCCCATCTATGCCCTGCAAATCTCTGCAGATGTAGAGGGTCAATGGGAACGCCCGGCTTTGCTCTTTGTGGGGCAGGTACATGCCGAGGAAGTGCTAGGAGTGGAGATTACGCTCAGTAACATCCAAAAGATCCTCGAATTCCGCAATCAAGCTCCATACTCAATGTATGTCAATCAGCTTGATAGCTGGTGGATCCCCACGCTCAGCCCCGAAGGACACAATGTGGTAACCTCAAATATGGACGTTACCTACCGGAAGAACAAACGCGACAACAACGGCAACGGCATCTTCGATTATGTGGCCTCTGATTGGGGAGACGACATCGACGGTGTGGATATCAACCGCAACTTTGATTTCAACTGGGTTCATGGCGATACTCTGTATCAACCGGCGACTTCCGTATATCCGGAAGCCTATGACTACTACCGCGGACCCGCTCCCATGAGTGAGAGTGAGATCCAGGCCATCAAGAATCTGGCAGATCAGAAGAACTTCATCTATAGCATTTGCTGGCATTCCTCACGCAGCGGCAACTTCTCTGAAAAGGTATATTATTCATTCAATTGGAAAGACGCGCGCCCCTCTCCCGATCTGGCCTTTGCCCAGAGTATAGGCCAGGGTGTGGCGTCTCAGATATTAAAAGACAACGGCAACCCCTATGAAAACTATCCCAATGCCAGCCGCAGAGGGGCTTTTCACGACTGGATGTACAAACAGTATGGCACCATCCAGTTGCTCATAGAAGTAGGAACCCAGGATCTACAGCCCTCAGAAGCGGGTATGCTAAACGTAGTTCAACGTGCTTCCAACGGGGTGTGGTGGATGATGAACCGTGCCTTGATGTTTTCCACCGCTGTCCCCTCGAATTCACTGCTCACCGGACACACGGTGGACAGCAGCACAAACGAGCCCATACAGGCAGAAATCATTATTCAGGAAAAGCATGCACCCTGGTTTGTCCCCCGGCTTAGCAATGCCGATACGGGTAGATTTTTCAAACCGCTGCCCATGGGCGGATACACCGTGATTGCCCGCAAGAAAGGTTATTGGGACAAGGTATTGCCCAGTACCACAGTGCTCAATAATAGCTGGACAACCATCAATATCCCCATGGATCGCAAAGCTGATGCTGTGATGTCCGGCACCATAAACACAAACGGCACCGGTATTCCCGCCCGGATCATCATCAAGGATATCCAGCCGGATACGCTTTGGGTTACCGGAGATTACATCTATCACGGTTATGAAGGCGAATATGAGATCGAGATTACCGCTGAAGGATATTATCCATACCTGGGTACGATCAATCTGCACGCGGGCACCAATCATCATTACTTTAACCTGAGCCCCGTCGATGTCCTCTTTGAGGAAGATTGGGAAGAAAGCACCGCCCAGTGGGAATTGGTGGGGGAAAACAACCCCTCCGACGGAATCAGCATCTGGGCAAGAGTGGAAGGACTCAGCAACAGCGGATATGCCATCACCGATAGTTGGGGCAGACGCGGTAACTATCTGCAAAACTCAAATGTCTGGATCAAAACCGTGGATCCCATCTTCATACCTTCAAACAGCTCTCCCCTGCTCACTTTCGAATCGCATCTTTATACTGAATGGGATTTCGATCCCGTCCGGGTGGAAGCTTCCCTGGACGGCGAAACCTGGACGCAGCTCTGGATCAAATCCGGCCGCTATGACTGGTGGCAAAACGAATACGTGAATCTGGAGGACTATTCCGGACAACACATTTACCTCAGGTTCCGCCTGCAGGATAGCAGCACTGCCGATGAATTGACCGATCCGGGCTGGACTTTGGACAACATCAGAATCGTGACCGGAAGCGCCACAGCCAATGCAGATGCCACAGATACCCCTGTCATTTCCGCTATGCTGCACCAGAATTTTCCCAACCCATTTAATCCTGAAACCACTATTGCTTACGACCTTGCCTCAGCAAGCAAAGTGAGCATCGAAATCTATAACCTCAAAGGACAATTGGTGCGCAGTTACCAGCCGGGATCTCAACCCGCCGGCAAGCATCAAATCGTCTTTGACGGCTTGGATCGAAATGGCAACGCTGTAGCGAGTGGAGTATATCTCTACCGCCTGAAGACTGCTGAAAAGCAGCTGCAGCGCAAAATGATCCTGATGAAATAATATCAAAAGGTGTCATGTCAAGCTGGCATGACACCTTCTTTTCCCCTGCTACACACCCTCACACCGAGCTATCACCTTTGGATGGGTCAGGCCTGTCTCCTGTTTGCTACTTTAGCCTCTTGATCAAGCTGTAGATATACCTTTATCAAGCCTTAATTGTTAAGGCTTGATTGTGGCCTGATCAGGAAGTGAAAAACGCCGTCTAATAGGCAAACATGGGCGTCTCGGCAGGTGGGCTGGGCAAGGATTATGTCATTTCAAACTAAACACGATATTAATCCACACCATTGACTCTTTGTGCATATGATCATGCTTCACACTTTTTTGTGATTTTGGCTTCATTCTGGCATATCCTGATAGCGGCAATTCCTCCACGAGGACCCCGGAAGCTCTGATATCCGCCGCCGGGGGATGCTATCATCTGTGTATCAAGTGTCTATGCCGTCATTCTTACGACGACTGACAGGGATAATAATAACAATGATATACCTAACAAGGAGTAATGTAATGAAACGAAGTATGCTTTTGACGCTACTTATTGCCCTTTTAGCCTGGGGAATCATTCCTGGTTTCGCGCAAACCGCGGAATATGGTTTTACCACTACAATGGGCACATACACCCCCATCTCGGGTGGCATTCTGTTAGGCACAGAAACATCTGACGATCAACGATTCGTAGATCCTGATGTCCCTGCTGGAAGCACAGTAACCACAGGGCCCGGAATACCAATCGGCTTTGATTTCATGTTCAACGGTGCCTCTTTCGACCGTCTGGCCGTCAATAACAACGGCTGGATCTCCCTGGGCCAATCAGCGCTCACCCCTTCGGTGAACATCGCTTCGAGCTCAGCTTATACCCCCATTGCCAGCACAACGGCGATCGATCCCCCCGTCTTGTACAACAGGATCGCCGCCATGGCCAGAGACCTTCAGGCTCAGGCCGGTGCCACGCTGCGGGTGGAAACCATCGGCACCGCACCCAACCGGGTCTGCGTTGTCCAGTTTGAAAACTACAAGAAATACGGTACCAGCGGTACCGGTGACCTGCTAAACTTTCAAATTCGTCTGAATGAAACTTCCAATAGCGTCGCCATCGTATATGGCAGCATCACTGCCAACACCACCAATGGCAATATGCAGGTTGGCCTGCGCGGACCAGATGCCACGGACTTTAACGCCCGTCAGGGCGATGGTGCCTGGAATGCCACCACGGCAGCCTCGGCAAACAATCAGTACGTGATTCTGAATGACGTGAATTATCCCGCCAGCGGACTCACCTTCACCTTCACATACCCCGTGGCCAATGCTGCTCCGAATCCTGCCAACATCGTTTCACCGGCAGATGGAGCGACCCTTGTTTCTCCCTTCGCCACTCTGAATTGGTTCTCCGGCGGCGGTCTGCCTGATGGTTTCCGCCTGAACTTCGGGACCAACAATCCCCCCACCAATATCGTACAAAACCTGGATCTTCTGACTGCCAATAGCTACACTC
>JAEWNJ010000109.1 GCA_023392795.1 Candidatus Cloacimonadota bacterium | reverse complement strand
AAGATGAAAACAATGCAATTGGTCGCTTGGCCTTACATAGATTGTGAGTAACGAGGGATATCAGATGCCCTCAAACAACCTGAGAAACAATGAGTTGGAATTTACACCAACATTTGGGACTCAACATAAACGGCGGATCAACAATAGAATTACCAACCCAATGTGTTGTATACCACCATACGTTCCCCATTTGAAGCGGGTTATACGTGTATAGATCAGGATCTTCTGCTGCCTTACGGAAAAATTCACTTTTTTGTTCTTCAGTCGGTTCAATCTTGTACTGAAGAATTGATGCTGGGGTTGCATATGCTGCTCCCCATAAGAGCAAGCCTATCAAAAATAAGAACATTTTACTCATGTCTCAACCTCCTGGTTTTTAAAACACATACTTGTCCCATATTTTTACGTCTATAAAATCAATATAGTTTTAATGTGTAGGCTGCCAACACTTATTTTTGTTTTTCTCAGTTTTTGCATTTTCTGCACTGAAGAGATGTTCAATAATTCCTAATCAATAACTCAGTCTCAGTCTGGAAACTGCCTGAAACGGTGTATTGCGCTTCGACTTCATCAATGGTGAAGCCTTGGTAAAGTGTGCGGATGTAAGGGTCGTTATTGTAGGATAGCAGAAACTTCCCCTTGATGCTTCTCAGTATGGTAGCAAGCTCTTCATGCTTGCTGAAGGGATTTGCGTCTTCTCTATCGTATAGATGCTCCTTTGTGTAATAGGGTGGGTCGAGGTAGAAGAAGGTATTGGGCGTATCGAAGCGGGTAATGAGCTTCTCAAAGTCCTGCTTCTCGATGATCACCTGCTTGAGCCGTTCCGAGGCTGCTTTCACCTTCTCCAGATTTCGCAGTGGCATGTATTTATAGCCCTGCATGATGCAGAAGTTCTTGGATCGAGAACCGTAGCTGCAGGACAACTGGAATTAGAAGCGGATCGCCCGTTCAAGCTCGGTTCTGGGCTCATGCTTCATGAAGTTGTCGAACATCTCCCTGGCGATCAGATAGTTGTTCAGTTCCGTAACGAAAGCTTCCGGGTGGTTCTTGATGTACTTCCAGAAGTTTACCAGATCGCCATTGATATCGTTATAGACCTCGGTGTATCTGCTCTTCTTGGACAACTGCCAGTCTTCCTTGTTGGCACTTTTCCCGAACAGTATCCAGGCAGCACCACCAAAGACTTCACAGTAGATGTTATGCTTGGGGATGAGCGGCAGTATCTTCTTGCGGAGGAGTCGCTTGCCACCTACCCAGGAGATGATGCTGTTCACGATATCCCCCTGATCTCTTTGGTTCTGGCTTGGATGGGAAGATCTGCGCGGTGCGCTATGAGACTGGTATCACCTTGAAAAGAATACACTTCGATGAGGCTCATAAGGGAGTTGCCCTCCAACCCCTCAATAAAGACTTTCGGATGGAGTTTATAGACGCTGATCAGAGTCAGTGGTTAACGATGATCGGACCCCTGGCACTTCAGTTACGGCTCTATTAAATTCGCAAACCATTTCAGAAAATCTGATGTTCTGAAAATACCCTAAATTGAGGGCATATTTGAAGGAATCGTGATACCGATAAGTCCAAATACGTCCAAAGACCACTGTGACACAGTCTAAAGGCAGTCCTATCTATCTCCCCAACCTATAAACCTTTAAGACCTCTGTGACACGTGATATCGATTTGAAGGTTTGGGTGAGAACTTATAGTGCTTACCTTTGGCCCTGCAAAAACTCATTGACCGCATGATATCACTTCTACAAGCACCTTGTCCTTCCTGGAGCAGTATCGCTAGGGATCACGAGGAATTCCTATGCCCAGATGGGACTGAGTAAGATCCTGCAGATTACATATCTAGCATGGATTATCCAAAACTGACTCATTTCTGTTTGACACATTGCTTCGCTGCATTAGACTAAGTATGGATGGTGGTTTTGCATCAGGATCGCTGTCGGTCCGGTATCTGGTGTTCAGATCTTCGCGGATCAATTCCTTTCAATACTGTCCCCGGCCTCACGGGGTAAGGCTGCTTGTTTTGATTAACCAGCTACAAAAGGAGATAAAGATGAAGACCATGATCCTTGCTTGCATGATGTTTGTATGTCTAAGCTTAGTGGCACAAACGGCCATTCCCCCTACAGAAGGAAGTGGAACAGCCGAAGATCCGCTTCACATAGATAATTTTGGCCATTTATATTATATCACTCTACTGCCCAGCGCTTGGGGCTTGCACTTCATCCAAACTGCCGATATTGATGCCACAGATTCTGTTCTCATTCCCAGTGATGAGGGAAGTGATCATGGCTGGCTGCCCATTGGCAGAAGAACCACTCAGTTCACAGGTTCTTATGACGGACAGGGATATCACATCCTGAATCTGTATATGAACCGCCCCAGTCACGAGTATAATGGTCTTTTTGGCTATATAATCGGAGGCAGAATACAGCGGGTGAACCTGGTGAATGCAGAAATCCATGGTGGACATTATGGCGGAGTGCTGAGCGGAGTGGCTCATGCAAACTCGATTGTCAGCTATTGTTCTGCCACGGGAAGCGTAAGCGGCACCTACAACATTGGCGGCTTAATAGGTTTCAGCAATGACTCCCTGATCATGAATAGCTATGCCCATGTAAGCGCCAGCGGCTGGGACAGAGTGGGAGGTTTTATCGGAACCTCCGGGGGGGATGATAACAATACCTACATAAGTTTTTGTTATAGCACAGGGACAGCAAGTGCCAGTAGCGGGAGTGTGGGAGGATTCTCCGGTTGGGGAGGTAATGGCTACCACAAAGAATGCTACTGGGATACAGAAAGCTCCGGATTACTGACAGATAGCGGATCTGCTATCGGTAAAAGTACAGCTATGATGATGCTTCAATCCACCTATGAAATGTGGAACTTTTGGAATGTGTGGAGCATCCAGGATAACCGTGATTATCCTCATCTGAACCTGCCGGAAGATTTGGATGCAGAAAACTTGATCAGTCTGGATAGTCTTCAAGGACAAGGGACATCGCTGGATCCTTATCAGATCCAAACCATTGATGAGTTGAACGCCATGCGGTTGGATCTGGACGCATATTACATCCTGATGGCGGATATTGATCTCAGTGGTACTGTGATCTGGGATTATGGCCGGGGATGGCAACCTGTAGGTGCCAGCACGGATACGCCCTTCACAGGGAGTTTCGACGGCAATGACCACAGCATTTCTTACCTTAGCATCAATCGCCCCAGTACAGGCTTGCAGGGATTGTTTGGCTATTCGGAGGACGCTGAGGTGTTTAATCTGAATCTGGAATCGGTTCATTTGATGGGAGACAGCAACTGTGGTGGAGTGATTGGCTATGCCAGGAGAGGTTCTCTGGACAAGTTATCGGTGAGTGGAACTATGACGGCTAAGAGTGCCTGTGGAGGTATCGCAGGAGTCGTTAATTCAGGCTATTTGCAACGATCTTTTGCAAGTCCAATCCTGAAGTGTTATGCCGAGTACGGAGGATCACTGGTAGGAGTGGTGACCAGCGATACGGAAATTAGCGGAATTGTGAGCAACTCCGGGGGAACTGGCAGGATTACAGGTTCAAGTAATATGGGTGGTTTGGTGGGTGTCATCTCTTGGGGCTATATCATCAATAGCTACAGTCATGCATCCGTAACCACAACTTCCAATCAGGCTGGAGGAATAGCTGGGTTATGTGGCTGGAGTAACCCCGGATACATCATCCGCTGTTTTGCCACCGGGAGTATCACATGTTCGGGATCCAATGCTGGAGGAGTGGTTGGATGGATGTACAATGGTTATGCCAGAGAGAGTTATTGGAATATCCAAAGCTCTGGTATCTCTAATGGTGGGTCAAACTCCGGAATATTTGGCAAAAACACCGCTGAAATGATGCAGCGTGATACATATGGAAACTGGAACTTCGATTACCTCTGGCAAATCAATGAAGGCATTTATTACCCCACCCACCAAGATTTAAGTGTTTACACTTATCCCCAGAATCTCAGCATTGGTGATCTCACAGGTCTGGGAACTGATGAGTTACCCTACCAGATTCATAGCCTTGATGAGTTATTGGTAATTCATCAGGATCTAGCTGCCAGCTACCAATTGGCAAATGATATTGATCTGAGTGCCAGCGTGATCATGAATGGTGGTCTGGGTTGGCAGAGCTTAGGTACATCCGATTATCCTTTTAGCGGTAAACTGGATGGAAACGGCTTCCAAATCGTCGGCATGCAGTTAGTTCGCCCCCCTCAGGGGTATGCTGGGCTCTTTGGAGTTTGCTCCTCAGCCAGTATCCATAATCTCAGACTGCAGAAATCCAATATTCTGGCAGACATCTATGTTGGCGGTCTGGCTGGGAAAACCGTACTTAGCAATATCACCGATATAGATTATCAGGGATCCATCTCGGCAAGAGAAACCATTGGCGGTATCGTGGGATACTTGGATCGGTCCACGCTTGAGAACTCCGATGCGATGGCCGTAGTCATCTGTTATGGTAACAATTACGCCGGAGGCCTGGTGGGATTTATGCAGAGCGATGCCGAGACACAAGCGCAGATCCATAGATGCAGCAGCAGCGGCAGCGTGTATGGATACTACAATAGCGGGGGCCTGGTGGGCTGCATCTCATCAGGGATATTGAGCAACAGTTACAGCCACGCCATGGTAAAGGGCTATCAAGCTACCGGGGGAGCAGTAGGCAGGCTGGGGGATGGAAGTTTTTCCGGAACCATCGAGCACTGCTATGCCACAGGCTATCAAGATTACGCCCCCGGAGGTTGGGGCAATGGCGGTCTGGTGGGTTATTTTTGGAGTGGAACTACTACCTCCTGCTTTTGGGATACTGAAAGCTCCGGCACTACTCTCGGATCGAGAACAGGTATCACCGGGCTCACCACAGCTCAGATGACCTATCCCGGCTCTCTGGAGCATTTTACCGGTTGGGACTTTGATACTACCTGGAGCCATGATATCGCTTCCGTGCAGAATCGTGGATACCCGTACCTGGAATGGAGTGAGATGCCGGTTCCCGATACAGTGCAAAACCTTATTATCACCAGAGTGGCCGGGGAGATAAACCTGGAATGGCAGGAAGTTCCAGGTGCCAACCTTTATCGCATCTATGCCTCGGATGATCCCTATGCCCCGCTGTATGAATGGAGTTATCTGGGAGAAAGCAGCCAAAATGGCTTTAGCT
The DNA here is from genome assembly GCA_023392795.1 of Candidatus Cloacimonadota bacterium. Lineage (GTDB taxonomy): Bacteria > Cloacimonadota > Cloacimonadia > Cloacimonadales > Cloacimonadaceae > UBA5456. Next base: position 1,717 of record JAEWNJ010000109.1, on the reverse strand, counting down.
TTACTCCAACCCTTACGCACCGTTTCTTCATGGTACGATCCTCGTGGTAAGATCGTTGTGCATATGCTTCTGCGAATGTATTAGATGCCATTTTTGATTTGCAGGGCGTGGTATATATCCCGAAGGGGACACTATTCATAGGTATAATCTGACGGAAGAGAATGTACTGATCTGGCTCACGCGGATTACTCGGATTTAAGGATAGTACTGGCTATCGCCCAAACCGAGTGGGTCTAGTAGGTGAAAAGAGAACTATAATACGCTGAGAGGGCTGCCAAGCTCCGTTGGCAGATACAGCGGAGCTGCCTTCAGAAGCGAGCTCAAGCTCACTGTGGCAAGTAGGAGCTTGCTACTCCAATTCGGCCACCTCTGGATGCCTACCCACTCGAGTTGGAAGAGAGCCTCAAAAACCCCATCAAATCCGTGTAATCCGCGTAATCCGCGTGCCTAATCAAGAACAACCCGGAGTGTTGCCCAAACCTGCATCAAATGGCATAGACATTGTCAGCTGCATAGAAAACCGGGCTCTATGTGGCCCGGTTTATATTCATTGTGTCGGTGTTCAGTCCTTGGGGATGTCTGCAATAGAAATGCCACAGGCTTTGGCCACCCCTTCTCCATACGCGGGATCCACCTTCCAACAATTCACGATATGGCGGATTTTAATCTCTCTGGGAGCATCGCCCATGTTTCGCATGGTGTTCTCATAGAGCACTTGTTTTTGCTGGGGGCTCATCAGGTGATAGAGATCCCTGGTCTGGCTGTAGTAATCGTTATCATCCTCGTGGAAATTGTAACGATCAGCATCTCCCTCGAGCGGGAAGGGAGGCTCAGAGAAATCTGGCTGGTCTTCCCATTCGCCCTTGGTGTTGGGATCGTAGCCCAGGGTAGCCCCATAGTTACCATCCAGACGCATAGCACCATCGCGATGAAAGCTGTGTGCCTGATTGCGGGGACGATTTACCGGAATCTGGTGGTGATTGATCCCCAGCCGATAGCGTTGAGCGTCGCCGTAGGAAAAGAGCCGCGCCTGAAGCATGCGGTCGGGTGAATAGCCGATGCCGGGGACGATGTTGGCAGGAGTAAAAGCTGCCTGTTCCACGTCCTGAAAGTAGTTTTCCGGATTTCTGTTCAGTTCCATCACGCCCACTTCGATCAGGGGCCATTGCTTTTTGGACCATACTTTGGTAACGTCGAAGGGATTATAAGGCAGCTTGGCAGCTTCTTCTTCGCTCATCACCTGGATGGATAGAGTCCAGCGCGGGAAGTCTCCCCTGGCAATGCTGTCGAAGAGATCACGTTGATGGCTTTCCCGATCCTTTCCTACCAGCTCTTCAGCTTCGGCATCCGTTAGATTTTTGATTCCCTGTTGGGTTTTGAAATGGAACTTCACCCATACCCTTTTATTCTCATGATTGTACATGGCAAAGGTATGGCAGCCATAACCATTCATATGCCTGTAAGATAGCGGGATGCCCCGATCACTCATAGTAATGGTAACCTGATGTATTGCTTCGGGCAGCGAACTCCAGAAATCCCAATTATTGGTGGCGCTGCGAAGATTGGTCTTTGGATCGCGCTTCACGGCATGGTTTAACCCCGGAAAGCGCAGAGGATCGCGGAAAAAGAACACCGGAGTATTGTTTCCTACGATATCCCAATTCCCCTCTTCAGTGTAGAGCTTGACGGCAAATCCGCGGATATCTCGCTCTGCATC
>JAEWNJ010000026.1 GCA_023392795.1 Candidatus Cloacimonadota bacterium | reverse complement strand
CGCTGAGTGACCAGATTGAAGGATTCACCGAGGCGTTTTTCCAGCGTGGCATGCAGCTTTTCGTCCACGGTTTTGCGCATCTCTTCCAGCTTGCTTTCATTGCCGGCGCGGATTTGTTCCAGGCGTTCCTCGATGCTTTTCTTCAGCTTTTCGGATTGCTCTGAGGTGCCGGAAGTAAGTTCCGCAACCTTCCGGGTAAGGCTCTCGGAAAGGTTGTTCAGAGCTTTGGAAAGCTCTTCCCGGTTGGCCAGGGCGTCTTTATTGATCTGCTGATTCAGAGTATTCAGGGCAGTGGAGAGTTCCGCGCGGGTATCCAGAGCGAGCTTTGCCTGGCTTTCGGCATTGGCGGAAAGGGCCTTGGCCAGCTCCTCCCGGTTCTCCCGGTTTTGACCGAGGATATCGGAACGCAGAGTGGCAGTCTCGTCCTTCAGCGCTCTGGAAAGCAGATCCAGATCCTGTTTTAGCTGTTTCAGAGCTTCGCTGTCACCTTTGGGTTTGCGGGCGGCGATGATGATGGCAATTGCCAAAGCTGCGATTTGTAAAGCGATGATCAGATAGAGTTCCATAAGCTCCCTTCATATTTGTTGTAAGCAGTGCCCAGGGCACCTTAGTAAGTGGGCTCTTTTGGAGCGTTGGGGGAAAAGTCCCTCACTCCGGATATTACGTTATTTCATTGATATATGTATGAAACCCCGGGGCCTGAAAACCAAGCCCCGGGATATCCTAACGCGCCGCAGGCGCAACTAAGACAGCGAAACTGCTTACAGCTCGGGGTAAAGCGGGAAGCGCGCGGTCAGGGCCTGCACTTCCTGTTTGATCCTGGCGAGTTCTTCTTCATTCTCATAGTTATCACGCACTTTGCGGATCAGGGAAGCGATGGTCTTCATCTCGGAAATGCCCATGCCGCGAGTGGTGACGGAAGGTGTTCCCAGACGGATGCCGGAAGCCACAAAGGGACTGCGGGTATCGAAGGGAACGGTGTTTTTATTGGCGGTAATGCCTGCCAGATCGAGAGCTTCTTCCATCTTCTTGCCGCTGGGACCGCCCTTTTCTTCGGGGCCGAGATCGATCAGCATCAAGTGCGTATCGGTGCCGTCGGAAACGAGATCGAAGCCTTCGCTCTTCAGGGCTTCAGCCAGAGCGGCGGCATTCTCCACCACTTGCTTCATATAGGCTTTGAAGGCGGGTTGCAGGGCTTCGTGGAAGGCGACAGCCTTGCCGGCGATGGCGTGCATCAAAGGACCGCCCTGAATGCCGGGGAAGACCTTGCCATCGATATCTTTGGCATACTGCTCTTTGCAGAGGATTAGCCCGGCACGCGGTCCGCGCAGGGTTTTATGAGTAGTGGTAGTTACCACGTCGGCGTAAGGCACAGGATTTTCATGCAGACCGGCAGCCACCAGACCTGCGATGTGCGCCATATCGACCATGAACTTGGCGCCTACTTTGTCAGCAATCTCGCGGAAGCGCTTGAAATCAATCTTGCGGGGATAGGCTGAGGCTCCGGTGAGGATCATTTTGGGCTGATGTTCTGTGGCGAGGCGCTCGATCTCATCATAGTCGAACTGCTGCGTATCGGGGGCCACGGTGTAATGAATGATGTTGTAAAACTGACCGCTGAAGGAGAGGGGATGGCCGTGAGTGAGATGTCCGCCGTGCGCCAGTTCCAGAGTAAGCACGGTGTCGCCGGGATTGACCAGGGCAAAATAGGCTGCCATATTGGCCTGAGAGCCGCTATGGGGCTGCACGTTGGCATGTTCGGCACCGAAGAGTTCCTTGGCGCGTTCGATGGCGAGGCGTTCCACGTCGTCGATGTATTCGCAGCCGCCATAATAACGTCCGTAGAGGCCGTAATTCACTTTGCCGGTTTTCTTGCTCCAGCGATAGGGATAGCCCTCGGCGTATTTATTGGTGAGGACGCTGCCCTGAGCCTCCATCACAGCCAGTGAAGTGAAGTTTTCGCTGGCGATGAGTTCCAGATTGTCCTGCTGCCGCTTGAGTTCGTTGGTAATGGCGGCATAGATTTCGGGATCCTGAGTTTGGATATGTTTCACTTTGGTTCTCCTTGGTGTATTTTATTTATTCTATTTTCGTGTCTGCCCCCTTCAAAAGGGGTTTCCAGCCATGCCTTCACGATTTCAATGGCGTAGGCGGTGGCGGTAAAGCGTCCGGCTAAAACCAGGACGTTGGCATTGTTATGCATGCGGGAAAGCCGCGCAACATCCGTGATTCCGCATAGCGCGGCGCGAATGCCGGGGACTTTGTTTGCGGTGATGCTCATGCCGATGCCGCTGCCACAGATCAGAATGCCAAGTTCACAAGTGCCATCGGCTACTGCTCTTGCAGCAGGATATCCGGTATCGGGGTAGTCCATGCTGCTTTCGCTATTAGCACCAAAATCCTGGAACTCATGCTGCGGGAAAGCGGCTTTCAGCTCTTCCTTAAGCTGATATCCCGCGTGATCACTGGCGATGGCGATCTTCATTGTCCCTCCGCCATCAGGCAGGCCAGGGCGATGCAGTAGTACTTGGAGTTTTCGCTTTCGCTGCGACTCATTACCACCACGGGTTTGATCGTCCCCTGGATCAGTCCGGCCAATTCACCTCCGGCAAAGAGCATCAGCCCCTTGTAAAAGGCGTTGGCGGTTTCCAGATTGGGAAATATAAGGATGTCGGCATCCCCCCCGAGGGGGGTGGGAACGCCTTTGATCTCGATGCTGGCAGGATCGCAGGCCAGAAACACGTCCAGAGGACCATCCACCACGCAGCCTTTGATCTGCCCCCGCTCCGCCATCTTGCTGATCAGGGCGTAGTCTATGGTATTTGGCATGCCGGCAGAAACCTTTTCCGTGGCGCTGATCAGGGCAACCTTGGGCTTTTCGATGCCCAGAGTATGCGCCATCTTTACGCTGTAATTGACCATGGCGATCTTTTGATCCAGATCGGGATAAGGCAATACAGCAGTGTCCGAGATCAATAGCAGCTTGTGATAGCGGGGCAGTTCCAGAGCGCAGGTGTAGCTCATCACTGCTTTGGGGGGCAGCAGACCGCGTTCCTTGTTTAGCACTTCCTTCAGGAACTTGTCCGTACCCACCAGGCCTTTCATCAGGACGTCCGCTTCACCGCTTTTGACCATGCGCACAGCTTCACGCGTGGCACTCTCGGGATCGGCGATATCGACCACCTGGTAAGCATCGGGCGCCAGATCCTGATCTGTCAGCAGGGCTTTGATGCGGGCTTCACTGCCGATCAGGATGGGCATTACAAAGCCGTCTTTGGCGGCTCTGCAGATAGCGCCGATGGTATTGGCGTCTTCCGCCGCGGCAACGGCCACGCGGGACTTTTTGCCCCGGGCAATGGCTTGTTCAGCCAGTTCAATCAGCTTTTTCATCTTATCCTAGGCCAGCATCGCCGCAAGGGCGATGGAATAGAGTTTGGAGCGTTCGCTATCCCCGCGGGAAGTGAGCACGCAGGGTACGCGGGCACCCATCACGATGGCGCAAAGCTCGCTCTTCAGGAGCTTTACGACCGTCTTGTAAAAAGCATTTCCCGCTTCGATATTGGGGAACAGGATGCAATCCGCATCGCCGCATACTTCGCTTTTCATGCCTTTGATCTCGGCACTTTCTTTGTCAATAATCAGATCCATGCCCAGCGGGCCTTCGATGATGGCACCCTTTATCTGGCCGCGTTCTGCCATTTTGGCGATGATGGCGGCGTCGGCACAGGATGGTATCTTGGGCAAAGTCTGTTCGCTGGCGGCTTGCAGCCCGACCTTGGGATTCTCAATGCCCAGAAGCTGAGCCGCGCGGATCAGGTAATTGGTGATGGCAATCTTTTGGTTCAGATCGGGCAGAGGGATGATCGCTACATCGCCGAAGATCAGCAGCTTATGATAGTTTTTGGGCTCGGCAACCGTTACATGAGAGAGGATGGCACCGGGATTCATCAGACCTTTCTCTTTGTTCAGAATGGCGCGCATATAGCGGTCGGTGGACAAGAGACCCTTCATCAGGAAGTCTCCCTCGCCGGCATTGATCAGATCCACTGCTTTGGCAGCAGCAACCGAATCGCTATCTACATGCACGATTCTAAAGAGACCTGCATCGATCTTGTGCTCCGCACAGACCTGCCTGATTTTGGCTTCATCGCCCACCAGGATTCCTTCGATGATGCCTTTGTTTACCCCTTCCGCTACTGCCTGGATGGTGTGGGCGTCGATGGCCCAGGCTGCTACAAGACGTTTTTTGGTGCGTGATGCCAGAACTTCGAACATCTGGTCGAGTTTGCGAATTTCCATTTATGACTCCATATTTAGTTTATATCAAAGCAACACATGAGAGCTAGAGATACCAGCTCTGCAAAAGATTGGGCTTATCTGAACGTACTTCCACGCTCTTGATCTGGCTGTGGATCAGATTTCCGGCAGGGGAATAGTATTCCAGGCGAATGTCGTGAATCCCTTCACTGAGGGGCAATTCGGCAATTCTGGCCTCACCGGGGAAAAATTGGGAGAGCCGCAGATCGGCATTCTCACTGAAGAAGACCGCGGCATCAGCGGCGATGCTGAGCAGGACAGAGGCAAGTGAGGAATTGCGGCGCGAAGCTTTTTCCTTGGCGTGTTCAGCCGCCAAACCCTTGATCACGCTGCGGGAGACGCTTTTGAACAAGATCAACGGTTCCTTGATCTCGTAAGTGTGTTTTGCCACCAGAGACACATCCTCCAGCTTTTGCAGGGTAAAACGCCTGCCATCGGGGCTTACCGCGACCACCTGACCCACCTGGGGCAGCCTTGGCTCCAGATGCGGTAAGGCAAACTTGAAGTAATATCCTTCCTCAATGTCCGGCCAGTAGATGGTGGATACATTTACCTCGCTATCCACACTGCCGATCAGCAGCATATCCTTCGAAGTGTGGATGTGCATTTCGTGGGATGTCTTTTGCGGAGCACGATTGGCAAAGGCGATCACGCGCAATAGAGGCTGATTCTTGCGCTGCTGAGGATGCTGGATTTCAGGCATGGTAAAGGGATACAGCTCTGCCTGACTCTCAAAGGCGAAGCGGATGTTATCAAAATCGATCCGCGCGGCATCACGATCGCCGATGGATTCATACATCATCAGGCTGAGATAGCGGGCAAGCGCGGAAGAGTGAAACTTGTTGCTGCCGCTTTTCACCTCGCTGCTGCCCTTGGAATTGCTGCTCATATCCTTGGCCATGTCGGCGTATTTCTGCTCCAGATAGCTCAGTTTGTCGTCGATGCGGCGCACTTCCACGAATGCGGCTTCGGGATCGTCAAGATTAAGGTAGTTCAGGGCTTTGAAGACGTTGATATAGACGTCCTCATAGTCTTCTCCGGAGTAATCCAGAGCATTATCGTTCAGCAGCATGGATGTGGCGGCTTTACTCAGGCTTTTGGTGGTGAGCTCTGCGATGGCGTCTTCCGCGAGCTGCAGGAGCTCGTTGCTTTTTTCCCAATCGCCGTTGTAATAATGCAGCATTCCGGCATCCAGGAAGTAGAGAACGCGATCCTTGCCCTTTTTCATTTTGGGATTATCCACCAGCTTCAGCGCGGTGGGGATATCGCGGGAAGAGATCGCGGCGTCCAGATCCCTGCCCCGGGCCTGAGTGGTGTAAAAGCTGGCGCATGAAGCGTTTAACAGCAAAAGACAGATCAGACCGCAAAGATAGAGGTATCTCACCGGCATAGCGGGATTGGGAACGCTGCTACGAGCGCCCGAACGGGACTGGTCACCAATCTTCACAGTCGACGCCAAAAGGGGCATGATTTACAAGCGGAAGCGGTTGCTCTCTACGATTTTCTTTATCTCTTTGCTGCCGATCCAGACGGTTTCGCTGGTTTCGACATCCACAAGCTGCAGATCTACCTGGTAAAACTTGGCTTGAGTATTGTCCACCTTGTCCATTATAGTCTTCACAGAGCCTTGCAGCATATAATCTGCGCCTACTTCCTGCGCCATGCGTTTGGCTGTTTCCTCAGACGCGAAATACTGCTGATCAGCGCGTTCATCGCGGACTTCATCGCGATCGTCGCGGGAGGCAATAAAGCGTACCAGGCCGCTATTTAATAGCTCGCGGGAAATATCCTTGGCGAAGGTCTGCATCTCGATGTGTTCGCTGGAGAGATTGCGCATGGTACCGATGATCATTACCGGAGCCCGACCTTCGTTTTGGGAAAATCTGCTCATCCAGGGACGGCTGAGCATATCGCGCACCATTTCTTCCGAGACCAGACGGCTGTCCGTGTCGTTCCATTTACCGCTGAGATCTGTGGCGGTATCCGCAGGGATGCGTTGTACTTTCACGCTGGGGCCACAGGCGGTGAGCAGCAAAAGCAGGCTGAGCGCCACTATAAACAGTATCTTGTTCATCATTCCTCCCCCGTCCGCGGGCAATAATCCCTCATCCGGGTATATATTCTTGCTATTTATGAATACTGCCCATGGCGCCAAAACCGTCATAAATTCTATACTACAAATCGTCGGCAAGGGCTGGAGGCAGTTCCTTCACTAGCCGACATAAACCTTTGGCAAGCGTGATTTTGTCAAGATAAAAAGCTGTACTGTAGTAAATTGAGAATTGAGAATTGACAATTGAGCTGACGCTGGGCAGAGAAATCTGCCTTTTGGCACGCGGATTACGCGGATGGCGCGGATTTGCATGAGAATGGACAATTGAGCTGACGCTGGGCATAGAAATCTGCCTTTTGGCACGTGGATTACGCGGATGGCGCGGATTTGCGGGAGAATTGATGGTGAACTGCGCCAAGCAGATGGAAACCTGACTTGACGGATGGAACTGATTGGACTGATCATACTTTGTAGTCGGGAGACACTTATCAACGCAATGCAACGATGATCCGCACCACATAACAACTTGAAAACCCCTGGAACCTGAAAACTTGAAAACCCCACCCCCCTTGGAGACATTTGACACTTGAGTGGAATTGGGGGAGTGGAACATCTGCATTAACGGAGCAGGCGGGGGTGACTCCCCCCAAATATTTTCCTTGCCAAGATCACTAAACCCGGAAACACTGCGCAATAAGTAAAGTTACGTGGAGGTATTATGTTACCGATGTATCTTGTGGTTGTAATTGCCATTCTGGTGATTGCCATTGTTTCCAAGGGATTAATCGTGGTACGCCAGGCCGAAGTGGTGATCATTGAACGCCTGGGCAGATATTTTAAGACCCTGGATAGTGGCATCCATATCATCGTTCCCATTTTCGATAAGGTGCGCCCCATTCACTGGCGTTACAACAAAACCGATTACCGCGGTCAAGTGATTGTGGCTCAAAAGATCGAGAATAGAATTGATCTGCGTGAAAGCGTGTATGACTTCCCCCGGCAAAATGTGATCACTGCCGATAACGTGTCGATCAATATCAACGCCCTGCTCTATTTCCAGATCACAGATCCCTACAAAGCGGTCTATGAGATCGGCAATCTGCCGGAAGCCATCGAAAAGCTTACTCAGACCTCGCTGCGTAACGTGATCGGCGAGCTAACCCTGGATCTTACCTTTACCTCGCGTGACTCCATCAATACCAAACTGCGCAATATCCTGGACGAAGCCACGGATAAATGGGGCGTAAAGGTAAACCGCGTGGAACTGCAAGAAATCCAGCCCCCGGAAGAGATCCGCAACGCCATGGAAAAACAGATGCGGGCAGAACGGGATAAACGCGCTAAAATCCTTACCGCCGAAGGCGAAAGAGAATATCAGATCAAAGTGGCCGAAGGTGAGAAACAATCCAAGATCACCAGAGCCGAAGGTGAAGCCCAATCCAAGCTCCTGGTCGCTGATGCGGAAAAGAAATCCATCCAACTGGTGGCAGAAGCCCTGCAAAATACCAAAATGGACGCCGCCGAATATCAGCTGGCCCTCAAGTATGTGATGGCCTTTCAGGAATTGATCCAAAAAGGTGATAAAACCGTGGTGCTGCCCTATGAATCCTCCGCGCTGCTGGGCTCGGTGAAAGCACTGTCCGATGTCTTTGGGAAGAATTGAGGATTGAGAATTGAGAATTGAGAATTGGGGGCACGCGGATTACGCGGATTGCGCTGATTTGATCGATAACTGAATAGAAGAAAATGAGTTGGGAGGCATGCACTGTGCCTCCTTTTTAGTACAAGGCTGTATCTAATCGTCTCAGTGCTTGGATGCTCGGAGATAGGGGCAGGTGTTTGTTTCCCGCAGATTCTCGCAGATAAATAGCGCAGATTAATGAGAGATCAGTAATCTGAGAATCTTGCACTTGACTGCAGAGCTTGGGTGACATGGCATTTTGAGTCCCGGTGGTATAAGCCGATATCCATTAGTATCGGTGTTTGGATGCTCGGAGATAGGGGCAGGTGTTTGTTTCCCGCAGATTCTCGCAGAAAAAAAGCGCAGATTAATGTGAGAAAATTAAGTCTCACTTTCAAACAAAGTGGGGAAAGTAGGTAAACAGAGGACTATCCTACGCAACCATTTGCGTTCAATAAATGAAATAATCCGTGTAATCAGCTTGATCCGGGTGTAAACAAAAGGAGTTTATCTGCATTATCTCTAATCAAAAATCCGCGTAATCCGCGAAATCCGCGTGCCCAAAAAAACGAAGTGTATATGCTTTATTTCTAACTATAAATCCGCGTGCTTAATAAAACGGTCTCCATCAGTGAGCGTCAGCTAATTCTCAATTCTCAATTCTCAATTCTCAATTGCCAATGCTACTGTTGTTCCGCCAGTCTGCGTGACAGCACTGCCAGGGACGCGAACATATCCACGTATTCCACAATGATGTCGGGCGGGAGGATTATCTTTTGCGGAGTGAAGTTCCAGATCGCTTTGATTCCGCTATGCACCATGATATCGGCGATCAATTGGGCGGATTCTGGCGGCACAGTGATGATGCCGATCTGGATTTTTTGCTTTAGGGCCATGGCAGTAAAATCGAGCGCGGAAAATATGGGTACGCCGTGAACCTCGGTTCCGATCAGCATGGGGTTGTTATCAAAACCGGCAACGATGGATAGGCCGCGTTGCGAGAACTCCTGATAACCCAGGAGTGCGCTGCCAAGATGCCCCACTCCCACCAGGAAACTGGACGAGGTGTCGCTCCAATTTAGCAATTCCTCGATGGCCTGTTGCAAGGGAGCGATCTCATAACCTGTCTTGGAGGTAGTGATATTGGTAAATGAGAGATCTTTGCGCACCAGGGTCTGATGAACATCGGAAAAGACCGAGATCTTGGTGGCGGATACTTCCTTGAGACCGGCGCGTTTCATTTGCCGGAGCACTTCCAGGTACACCGGCAAGCGTTTCAGGGTGGAGGTGGGGATCTTGACCATGGTTTGTACTCCTTATTCCAAGGGGAATGCGTGGATTACATGTGAGAAATTGAAGGTGGAAAGAATGGCGCCGATGAGCACCACAAACACGATGATGATCTTGAAATAATCCTGTGCCTTGAGCATGCTTACCATGTCCGAATCGTGGGACAGATAAGCGCTGGCGGCGTAAAACTCTTCTCCGATCAGGGTGTAATCGCAAGTCGTGATAAAGAAGGGGATCTGAGTGATGGCGTCCGTTGCTGCCACCTGGATGGCTCCGGTCTGGTTACCAGTTTCGGTGAGTAGCAGAGCTTCGGCATTGAAAAAGCCCATGTAAAAGATGGTGGCTACCCGTTCACGGATGGTAATCCCGTTCACTCCCGCGCAGAAGGGGAATTGGTCATAACTTACGAAGAAGATGTCATTTTGATTGAAGGAATCAGGACGACCCATCTCGCTGTAAGAATTGCTGATGATCTCCTGCGCCAGGGGCAGCACCATGTAGTCGCAATGGGGATTGATCAGGCGGGTATCATACTCGGCGGTCTTTTTGGATACCTGCGCCAGGATCATCAGGCTGGCGATGGTGCACACGTCACCAAGAGTACCCCAACCGGGTACAAACATCACGGGACGACCCATTTCCGTGGCGCGGCCGATGGAATTGTCGATCTCTTCCAATCCGGCGATGGGGCGGATATATACCTCCCGGCGCCGAGTGATATAGATGGCATACAGCAGCAGGACAACGATGAGGATGGAGGCCCAGAGAGTCATCCATTTGGTGGAATCGAACCATTGCGAGACCGGATAAAACCACTGCTCGCCGTTCTCATCGGTATAGGTATCTGAAACCGTGAAAGCTGCCTTGGTATCGGTGGCCAGAATGCGGTATTGATAGCTGCGCATGGCTTTATCGCGCCAGGAGAGCATGATCTTGCGCCAGGCTTTATCGCTGGTGGCCTTCTGAGCTTCCAGATAAGCGGGATGCTTGGTGATAAAATCCCATTCAGCTTTCAGCATAGTCAATTCTGCGCTCAATTCCTCTGCTTGGACGGGATTTTCTGCGATCTGCTTCTCCACTTCCGCGATGCGGGCTTTACGCTGCTCCATTTCTTTGGCAAAGGCATCGCGATAGAGCGGAACGTCAAAGTACAAGCCCTGTTCGGGATCGGCGGCGATGCCCAGACGCGCGTCAAACAGGAAGCGTCCGCTGGCGGCATCATAGCCGCTGATGGGACGGAAGATGGCGTCTTCATAGGGAATGGTGTGGTCGTAAGTGCGGGTGAGGGCATTGGAACGCAAGCCGGGGACGAAATCAAAATCCAGCCGGGACATGCTGAGCACGTCGAAATGCAGCTTGCTGATATCCACTCCATTTACGTAGTTCGCGCTGGCCTGGAAACGGCGGAAGTAGTCGTTGTAAACCACGTCCTGACTAACCGTCTCGCTTTCAAAGGATTTACCCTTCAGCAGCTTTACGCTGATCTCGCTATGCAAAAAGCGAATATCGCGGAAGCCTTCCGGCAGCTTGAGTTCTATCACATGGTCCACATAGTTCTCGATCACTTCTCCGATCTTCTTGCCGTCCTTTGTGCTGAATACGAACTTCACCTTATCGACAGTGTAATTCTCGTTTTTGGAAACGTCGTAGTTTATCTTCAGGCTTTTATGCTTGTGATTTTTGAACTCAGCCAGAGTGATGTAAGCCAGGGGCTTGCCAAAGGAGACTAACATGTTGTCCCCCTTGTCGTTTATCTTGTCCATCACCTGGTAATCGGGCAAAGTGGGCAGTGCGTCCGAAGAGAGTACGCGGAATGAATTGGCTTTTACCACTGCCATCTGATCGCTGTAATCGCGGTAACTGAGTAATGCTGAGTAATTGGCGAGGTCAATTGCTCCACCTTCGAAGGGTGCCGAGTGATAATAGACCGATGATGCTGCCATATTCGGAATCTCGAAGATGGGGATGGCCGCGGCCAGGGCATTTTCCCCGATGGAGCCATCGGTACCCACCAGTGATTTTGGGGCCAGCCAGCCCTGCCAGGACGCGATGTCGGATGAGCCGGTGGGAGGCATCCATTCAAAATTGAACTGTCCAGAATCGGACAAGTACACTGCGTGCAAAATAGCGCTGTCGTTTGGCGCGTTATCTACCGGAACCACATCCAGTACCTTCGAGGCGGGTAAAACCTGACCGCGTTCATTCACGGCAGCCACACTGTAATAGTACTTGGTTCCGGCCTTGGGAATGGCGTAAATACCATCGGTTTGCACCAGTTTGAGTCCCGACATCAGTTTGTCGTCTTTGGTGACGGCTTTGGATTTGTGATGCAGGGTGCGGCCTTTGGTCATGGCCAACAGTGAATAGGAATTCATCACAGCGCTGAGCAGATCAGAGCGAATGGGAAATTTCTGATACAGGGGGCTATCTGCTGCCTGTCCTTTTTCCTTGCGCAGCTTCAGCGGAGAGCTTTCAAATTCGATCAGGGGCTGGTCGCCAGTGTCGTAATAGTACAAATATGGGGCCAATACTCCCATTTTGGGATCCACTTCCAAAAAGGTAAGCAGATATAGAGAATCAGGGCTCACGCCACGGTAAACGTTGTATTTGATGATACGATGATCTTTGGATAGTGGCTTCCAACGCAGGATCGCGCCGCTGCCATCATCATCCGGCATGTCGTATGCCGTGATATCGGTGATCTTTCCAGCTTGCACCACCGCGGCAAACAGACCGGTGGTCAGCAAAGCGAGCATCAGGATTGTGTATAAAAGAGCTTTTTTCATGTTATCCCCAGTAACTGAAGGGTATTTCGGATCATTGGGCATACACCCGGCTGCATGGCAAGGACGAGCGGCTTCCCGGCCTGAGCTTTTTTACTCCGGCCGGGAAGTTCGTCCATACTTTATTTCAGCAGGCCAAACACGTCGTTGACCAGGAATTGAATACGCCCGATCAACAGTGAAATACGAGCCATCACGGTGAGCCCGAAGGATGCACCGAAGCCTATCATCATGTACCATTTACCGATATTCACAAACTTCCCGTAGGCCCCGGAATGGGCTTTGGAGAAGAAGAAATACAGTAATACCGCCACGGTTCCGAGCAGGATCAGGAAGAGATTCACCGTCTCCACCGGTACCATGGCCTGGCGCATCTGCACCAGGATGCTGGCGTGCATACCCATGGGCACACCCATACCCACCATCATCATATTGAAGGCGATGGGATAGCGGGAAAGCCATGCCAGATTGCGGGTGAAGCGAAAGAGGTACAGGATACCCAGGATCGCGGGGATGATCAGCATAAACTGGTGTTTGATGATGATCGGTTGATATACGTAGGGGATAAACACACGTTCGAAGGTAAAGACCAGGCCATAGCCCAGAGAAATACCCACCAGCATCTGTTCTGCCGCTTGATAGAAGGGGTTGTCCTTGTAAAGGAAGGAGAAAATGCACAGCGTGAAAAACGCTCCCACCAGATTGCTAAACAATTCGAAACTCATTTCTTCCTCCTTTACACGTTTTGCCCACGGGCTTTCTGAATGAAGTAACCAACGTTTCCGATCACGATGAAGAGAATGATCATGATATGGGCAACGCTTTGCGCGTTCATCCCGATGCGGGCCACCTTGAACTTGTAAAGAGTATTGCGAGTGAGCTGATTGATCTCGCGATACAGGAATTCGCCCATCTGTTCACGCATTTCGGGAGTGATTTTGGTAACGTCGATCACGGCTTTGCCATCTTCCTCTTCGCGCAAGCTATTCAGCAGCGCCAGGTGTTCCGGATACTTGCCGGAGAAGGCTACAAATTGCTCATTCGTGAATCTGGCCTTGGTCTGTGTGGTGATTTTGGAAAGATCCAGGCTGGATTCGTCATCCAGGATTTCGCGCCCAAAGGGACGTCCCGGGAGGATCTTCTTGCCTTCGGCATCGGTGGTAATGCGGTAATCAACGGCGGGATCTCTGTATGCGGCAAAGATATCCACCAGCTTTTCATATTCCGCGGCACCCTTGAGGCCGGAAAGCATACCAATCAATTGACCAGATTGCAGGTAGGGATAGAGGTCGGCAGCCATCACGGCGGTAACGCCCACAGCTACGTTCAAGCCAAACTTGGGCCGTGCATAGACGATCCAGGTCATGCCGGCGGATGATCCCGAAAACTCGATCACGAGGTTCATTTCGCTGTAGTTATTGATACCCTTCATGATGGGCAGATTTTCCAGCTTGCGTCCCTCGGCATCGGTATTCATGGCGTTGGCGATGTTATCACCCATACCCATCACCATGGCGAAGGCCTGAGGTTTGTAACCAAAGTTACAGTAGTCCACACCGCTCTGGATGTTTGGGAATTCCTCTTTTACGCTGTTTATGGCGTAATCGATCAAGGGTGCGCCGGCGGGGAACCAGGTGAGGGCAAAGACCTTCACGTTGCGTTCAAAGGCGTGACGCAGGATGGCCACTTCCATGGGGAACAGCTCCGGCATGGTGGCAGCATCGTGATAGAAACTCATCAGGATGGCGCGGTCTTCACGTCCCGCAAAGCTATCGATCATCTGATACAGATTTTCGGTAGGCGGGGTGGTCACGTTATCCGAATCATAAGGAATCATCAGGGGAATGATAATCGCCAAAGCTACCACAATGTAGATCCAGCGGCGATCCAGCTTTTGCATTCTTTCGAATAAATTCATCTTCCAGCTCTCCTTTATCAATCACCGCCGCCCAGATATGAGCGTTCGATTCCCAGTAAGATTTTCAGTGAAGTGGCCACGGAACCCAAGCCCACGCCAAGCGCGATACCGCGTTTGGAAGCGAGGTTTGGTACGTCCAGAATCCATTGTGAGATGGTGGGCAGGTGTTTGGAGATCTTCACTCCCAGGGGGACCTGAGCCAGCATCACTACGATGGCAGCCACCAGGAGCACTGTGGCTTCGGGGCTGCGGGCGCGGAAGGCTTTGTATGCAGCGGAAGCCATGTAAAAAGCCAGGAGCGAGAACATGGTCGCGCTCATCGGCATCTGCATGTTTTCAAACATCCACATCAGAAGGCCGCCCTTCTGCGTTCCACCGATGAATCCTGCCAGCGCGGTAACCAGGAAACTGGCAAAGAAAAACCAGCTATATTGCCATTTGGGTCCCTTCTGTTTGATCTTGTTCGAATGCATCATGGAGAGTGAAATCACTCCCAGGAGCATGGCAAAACCTGACGAGGCATACACCCATGGCAGGTAAAATTGGTTGTAGAATACTTCCTGGATGATGTAGTGGGGGCTGAAAGCCCACGCCACGAATATCAGTCCACCCAGAATCACGATTAGTAATGGTATTGTCTTCTTCATGGAAAACCTCGTTTATTTCTCTGGTAACAGAAGGGCTAATCCAGTAATCTCGAACGTCGCCAGGACAGCTCCTACGAGCACAATACTGGTAATTACAAACTTGAAGTAGTCCTGAGCTTTCAGGTTACCCAAAAGCATGGGCTCACGGTTCAGATAAGCGCTCGCTGCATACAGCTCTTCGCCGATGAGAGTATATTGGCAGGTAGTGATGAAGAAGGGAATCTGGGTCACGGCGTCGGTACCGGCAATCTGCACAGCACCCACCGCATTTCCGGTTTCCGTCATCAACAGAGCTTCGGCGGCAAAGTATCCCATAAAGAAGTTCGTTGCCGCGCGTTCACGGATCATGATTCCATTCACGCCTGCCACATAAGCGAACTGCACGTTCGTGAGATAAAACACATTGTTGCGGTCGTAAGTATCGGGGCGGCCAACAGCGTAGTGAGCTTCCCTCACGATTTCTTGAGCGATGGGCATCACGATGTAGTCGTAACACGGAACGATCAGCTTGGTATCATATTCAGCGGCTTTTTTTGCCACCAGTCCCAAGATGCCCATGGAGGCGATCGTTGCCACGTCTGAGAGCGAGCCATTACCCATGCAATACAGCATCGGACGTCCCATTTCGGTGGCGCGGCCGATGGCGTTATCGATTTCCTGCAGACCGGCGATGGGGCGGATGTAAAGATTCTTGCCGCGTTTGGCAAGGTTCACGAAGACCACCACGATGATGCAGAAGAGGATGGTGGCGACCAGCGTGACGAACTTATTGGTGTCAAACCAGTTCGAAACCGGCGCCATATAAGTGTATTTACCGTCGGTCATTTGAGGCATGGATTCCACAAAGAGACCCCTGGCATCGGTCTTGACCACCATGAAGGCCTGCTTGCGGGAAAACTCGTCATTCACCTTCAATACATTCTTCAAGCGGCCGCGATTGCTCACAGCGCTCAGCATCGAGGTAACCGGTTCGCTCTTGTAAGCATCGATCACAGCTTGGCTACGGGCGATCTGTGCGTCTATTTCAGGCCACTGTTCAGCCGGCGCCGTTGCCTTGGCAGCTTCCAGTTGCTTGATGGAATCTTCAGCGTCCTTGATCGCCTTTTCGTGCATGCGTTTGGCGGGTTCTTTGAAGAGGCTGGTTTTTACCATCACTTCATTTGCTTCATCCCACATAAAGTCCACTTCGTGAGACATCAGGGTGCGGGGAGCCTTGCTTTCTCCGGGGATCAGCGGGCGGCTCTTGCGTTCGCCTGAGCCCATGAAGAAGATCATGGAATCGCCCTCGGCATAGCTGATGGCTTGCACCAGTTTTTGTGCCATGGAGGGGTAGGACACGGTTACATCCAGAGAATTATCAAAGGAGGTATTGCGCATTACCAGGCGCCAGGCAGGGGATTGCACCAGCTTGCGGTAAACCACGTTGAAGATGGTGGATACGTCGCGGTTGTTGCGATACAGGGCCTTGCTCGGCAGTAGGGCCAGCATGGCGGGATCATAGGTGAGATCCTGTTCGATCACGTAATCTTTGGGGATCTCAGGAGTTCCTTCCATCGTGATCTGCACCTTCAGGCCTTTCTTGAAATCATAATCCTTGGGCAGCTTCAGCACGATGCTATCGTCCTGATAGAATTCCTTGATCTTGGCGATTTCCTTGCCGGTGGTCGGATCCTGGAAGGCAAACCAGATGTTCTTAACCTTCTGGTTTTCAGTCTGGTTTTGCTGATAGTTTATTCGCAGCTTGGTGTTTTCCCGGTTTAGTGAGGTGGTTTTCACCACAAAAATAATGGGATGATCCCATACCACGGTCAGGCGGTCGCCTTTGTCGTTTGGCTTGTCCTCCACCCAATAGTCGGTGACGGCTGGCAAGGCGGCACTGGTCAGGACCCGAGGGGTAGAAATGGGGGATAGCGACGATGCGCCGTAATAATCCACAAGCTGCAGTACGAATCTGGCATCTTTGAAGGCGGCAATGCTTTCACCCACAGGAACTTTGGTGTAGTTTGGGAGTGCGCCGCTGCCCACCTGGCCGCTGGCGATCAATTTCGCTGAGGCCTGCACTGCAGCGGGGTCTTTGCGAACTTCGTTCCACACTTCCTCCGGCATGGCTGATACCTGGAGGATGTTATATTGAGCCAGAGCATCTTTGTACATGGGGTATTCCCATTCGAAACGCAGTTCCTGCAGATCTTCCAGCACCACAGAGTACAGGGCAGGAGAAGGATCGGGAGCGTTTGGCATGGGCACGCTGGATTTGACTTCGGTGGCAGGATACATCTGGCGACGTTCATTCACCGCCAACACCGCGTAGTAATATTCATTACCGGGCTTCAGCATGGCCAGAATGGTCTGTTGATTGTCCTTGAGGCCAGCAAAGCTATTCGGATCTTCAGCTTTGGGATCCTCCACGATCTCTTTGCTCTTGAAATAGAAGTCATTACGTTTGGCCAGGGAGATCATCTGATATTTCTCCATCAGCGTGGCGGTAAACTTCAGATCCCGCGGGGGTTTATCAAACAAAATGCCATCATCGGGCTGCCCTTTTTCCCGTTTCAGTTTGGTGGGATGGCTATAATCAGAAATCTCACTGGGAGAATTGTCGTAATAATACATCACATCGGAAGCCACACCACTTTTGGGATTCACCTGAATATAATCCAGGAAAAAGAGCTGATCGGGCTTGATCCCGCGATACACGCGATATTCGATAATCCTTTTGCCACGATCCAGGGGCTTCCAAGACAGCATCAATCCGCTGCCGTCATCCGCAGGGATGTCACTCACCTGAAAATCTTTCACTGTGTTCTCGTTCCTATCTTCCTGCCGCTGGGCGATGATCACCGTTGCACTAACGATAAACGCAAGCAGCAGGAGCAGGATAAGGCGACGCTTGTCCAACCTCATACGCTTCACTCCTATTTATACATTGCTATTATACA
>JAEWNJ010000111.1 GCA_023392795.1 Candidatus Cloacimonadota bacterium | reverse complement strand
AGACCAATACCCTGGTCCGCGAAGGCGTGGAGAGCATTCTCAATCCCTTTGATGCCTATGCCATCGAGGAAGCTGTGCGCCTGAAAGAAGCGCATGGGGGTACTGTGACTGCCATCAGCATGGGACCAAATCAGGTGGAAGCCACTCTGCGCGAAGCGGTATCCTTGGGCGTGGATAACATCATCCTGCTTTCCGACCGCAAGTTTGCCGGAGCCGATACCTGGGCCACCAGCTACACTCTGGCGGCAGCGATCAGGAAACTAAAGGATTACACCTTGATCCTCACCGGTCAACAGGCCATCGATGGCGATACGGCACAGGTAGGCCCTGGCATCGCGGCTCATCTGAAGCTGCCACAGACCTGTTTTGTGCGCAAAATCATCAGCATCGAAGGCTGCAAAGCCAGGGTGGAGCGCCTGATGGAAGATGGCATTGACACCGTGGAGATGAAGCTGCCGGCATTGATCTCGGTGGTAAAAGAGATCAACACTCCGCGCTTGCCATCGCTACGGGGAAAACGCAATGCCAAATCCGTGGAAATGACGGTGTGGAACGCCGATGACCTCGGATTGGATGAAAAGATGATCGGGCTCAATGGCTCACCTACGCAAGTGCTCAATATCTTCAGTCCCAAACACGAAAAGCAGGTGGAGAAGTTCGAAGGCGATAGCGATCAGGCTGCCGAGCTTATCGTGCGCCGCTTGCATGAGTTTACCAGGAGATAGGGGCATAGGATGTTGCATTTCCCTGATATCAGTCCCGAGATAGCCGGTTTCAACCTGTTTGGTTTGCAGTTCCACATTCGCTGGTATGGGCTCTTTTACGTGCTCAGCTTTGTACTGGCGTACTTTTTATACAAGCATACTCTGAAGCTCAAGGGCATCACGATGCCCCGCGAGGAATATGAATCCGCGATCTTTTACGTGATGCTGGGGGTGATCCTTGGTGGACGTCTGGGCTATGTGGTGTTTTACAACTTCCTGTATTACCTGCGCAATCCCCTGGAGGTCTTTGCCGTATGGGAAGGGGGGATGAGCTTTCATGGGGGCGCTTTGGGGGTGATCATCGCCGGGCTGCTCTTTTGTCGCAAATACAAGTATTCCTTTGTCGATCTTGCCGATGCTGCCATTCCTTTGGTCGCCATCGGTCTGGCGCTGGGACGCCTGGGCAATTTCATCAATGCCGAATTGTGGGGGCAGGTGAGTAATCTGCCCTGGGCAATGGTGTTTCCAGACGCGGGAGATCTGCCCCGCCATCCCACTCAGCTCTACGAAATGCTCAGCGAAGGGATCCTTTTGGGCATCATCAGCTATCTTTTACTCCGTAAAGGAGCGCGTAAGGGAATGGTGTTTTGGACCTTTATCGGCGGTTACGGGATCGTGCGCTTCCTTATCGAGTTTGTGCGCATTCCGGATGACATCAGCTTTTACCGTGATTTCGGCTTCATCTTCGGCTTCATGAGCATCGGGCAGTTTCTCTCCATGCTGATGGTGATCGCCGCCGGAATCGGCATTTATCGAATCTACAGGAGGAAAGCATGACCAGGTATCTGATATTGGGCGTCTGTGCCCTTTGTATAGTCCTCAGTTCCTGCGCCGGAGGTCTTGGCCTAACGGAAGAGCAGAAACTGGAACGTGAATTGAAGAAATGGGAAAGCTTCAGCGGCAGCGGCATCATCGAGGTTTCCGCCCTCGGCATGAGCCTGCGTAAACCCTTCAACATCGCAAAAAGCATGAAGCAGATGCGGTTGGACGTGATCGATGGCGGGGTCTTTGGAGCAAATGCTTCCCCTCTGATGAGCATGTATCTGGGTGATTATCTGGCGGTGAACGCGCCGATAATGCCTGCCCTTGAAATGCTGAATCTGAAGGACAAGATCCCCGAAGCAGCCATCGCGCTATTCTCTTCCACCGACTATCTGATGCAGAAGTACGGTGCCGAGATCATCGCCAATAAAGCGATCGTACGCGACGATCTGAAGGTGAACTTCAAAAAGAACTATCAGCTCGATTCGGTGGTTGATGCGAAGTCCGGAGCCACCCTGATGGCTGCTTACACCGCGCGCGGAGCCCTGGATGCCCTCGAAATCAAGAGCGGAAAGATGATCTCCGCAAAGCTGATCTTTGACACGGTGGACTACAGCACACCCGAGATCATCCCCTTACCCCAGAAAGAACAGGCCGCGCAAGGCCTGATGGATATCTTTCAGGGTGGCGGGATGATGGATTTGCTAAAGAATTTGATCAACGGTAATGAATAGGGGAGAGAGATGATTCAGCGATACAGCCTGCCCGACATGCAACGCATCTGGAGCCTGGAAAACCGCTATGAATGCTGGCTGGAAGTGGAACTTGCCGCTGCCAAAGCCATGCACGAAATGGGCATGATTCCCGATGAAGACTACACGAACATCAGCACAAAGGCGGATTTTAACGCGGATCGCATCGCGGAGATCGAAGAGATCACCCGCCACGACGTGATCGCCTTCCTGACCAATGTGGCAGAGTATGTGGGCCCTTCATCCCGCTGGATTCATTATGGTATGACCTCTTCCGACGTGCTGGATACCGCCAGTGCTCTGCAATTGAAACAGGCGGGGGAATTGATCCTATCCGAACTGCTGCGGCTGCGGGAAGTCCTGAAGCTAAAAGCTCGGGAGCATCGCCGTACCCTGTGCATGGGACGCAGCCACGGCATACACGCCGAGCCGACCTCCTTCGGACTCAAGTTTGCCCTCTGGTATGACGAATGCGGACGCAATATCAAGCGCTTGGAAGATGCCATCGAGATCGTTAGCGTGGGGCAATTTTCCGGCGCGGTGGGCAACTACGCGCATCTGGATCCCGAGGTGGAAGAGCGCGCCTGCAAGCATCTGGAGCTAAAAGCGGTAAACATCTCCACTCAGGTGATCCAGCGCGATCGTCACGCGCAATTCCTCTTTGCCTTGGCGCAAATCGGATCTCTGCTGGAGAAAATCGCCATGGAAATCCGCCATCTGCAACGTACGGAAGTGCGCGAAGCGGAAGAGAACTTTTCCCGGGGGCAAAAAGGCAGCTCTGCCATGCCCCATAAACGCAATCCCATCCTCAGCGAGCAGCTTTGCGGCCTGGCCCGCATCCTGAGGGCAAATGCCAATGCCGCGGTGGAAAACAACGCCCTGTGGCATGAACGGGATATCTCGCATTCCAGCGTGGAACGTGTTATCCTGCCCGATAGCTGCATCCTGACCCACTATATGCTGTCAAAATGCAGCGCCATGATCGACAGTCTGGCGGTTTACCCGGAAAACATGATGAAAAACATCGAACTTACACGCGGATTGGTCTTTTCTCAGGCCTTGCTTCTGCATCTGGCAAACCTTGGCACGAGCCGCGAACAGGCTTACGCTTTGGTTCAATCTGCCGCCATGAAATCCATCACCGAAGGCAGCGACTTCAAAGCCCTCATCCTGGCTGATACAGAGATTAGCGGTCTGCTGGGTCCCCAGATGATCGAAGGCATCTTCTCCTATGAGCGCTACCTCAAAAACGTGGATTTCATCTATAAACGCTGCGGCATATCCTAAAGGAGAATATCATGAAAAAGCTCATCCTGCCCATTCTTGCCCTGCTCTTCATCATCCCGATCTTCGCGCAAAACGCGGATCGCATCACCGGCGTCTGGTTCAATGGCGAAAAATCCAGCAAGATCGAGATCACTCAAGCCAAAGATGGCTCTTTTATCGGCAAGATAATCTGGCTGAAAGAGCCCAACGACAGCGCCGGCAATCCCAAAACCGATACCAAAAACTCGGATGACAAGCTGGCAAAACGCCCGCTGATGAACCTGCAAGTCCTCTCCGGCCTCACTTACGATGGCAAGAGCAAATACAGCGGTGGCAAAATCTACGATCCCAAAAGCGGGAAAACCTATTCCGCCAAAGCGGAAATGACCAATAACAACACCCTTGCCCTACGCGGTTTCATCGGCATCGCTCTGGCGGGTAGAACCGATACCTGGATCAGGACTACGAAATAAGTTCTTCTTGGATTGGTGGATAGCTGCGTTGCCTGGCAGCGTAGCTAACTGCGGAAACGCCATCCAGACGCTGTGTTCCTGGTTTATGTCGTGTTTAGTTTGAAATGACATAGCTCATGCCCAAACAAGATTATCTCGTTGTAAACAAGGAAACTGGATAAACCAATCCACATGATCACTGCCATATAGAACGAAAAAAGAGGTTGCCACATGAAGATTGCCGTGCATTGGACGGACAAACTTGATTCAAATAGTTTTTCACCCCGCTGGGCAGAGTATCTGCGCGAAAACGGACACGAAGTAGTACTGACAAACATGAGACGAACAGACGTGATCCCGTATGTAAGAGGGTGTGACGGCGTGATGTGGCATTGGTGCCAGGTCCCTGACGACAAACAAACTGCGCACAAGATCTTGAATGCCATTGAGCAACATCTGGGCCTGGCGGTTTTCCCGGATTTTCCCACAAGCTGGCATTATGACGAAAAAGTATCCCAGCATTACCTGCTGGACGCAGTGGATGTACCAAAGATCAAATCCTGGGTGTTTTGGAACTATGAGGAAGCCAGGAGTTTCCTGCAAAGCGCGAACTATCCCTTGGTATTTAAACTATCGGTGGGAGCCGCGTCGGCAAATGTGGTCAAGGTTCACAATTACAAAGAAGCTATGGCATTGGTGGATAAAACATTCAAGAAGGTATTCTTTCCTTACTCCATGTATGAATTCTCCTTCCAAAGAAATCTGCTCTCGCTATCTTACTACAGATCCTGTGCCAGGCGAACCCTGAACTCCCTAGCCTATATCTTTGCCAATGAATACCCTCCTGTACCCGTAAACTACCTGATACAGAAGAACTATGCGTATTTTCAGGAGTTTTGTGCCGATAATCCTTGCGATATTCGCATTACGGTGATTGGTAACCGGGCTTGGGGCTTCCTCAGGGAAAACCGCAGCGGTGACTTCCGGGCTTCGGGCAGCGGCAAGATAGACTATGATCCCTCACATATCCCCATGGAGGCGGTGAAACTGGCCTTTGAGACCAGTAAAAAGATCAAATGCCAATCCCTGGCTTATGATATCATGTACGATAATGAACGTAATCTGGTGATCAATGAAGTTACTTACTGTTTTGTATTCCGGGCTGTGTACAATGCTCCGGGATATTGGGATAGTGATCTAAACTGGCATGAGGGCCATATGTATCCGCAGGATGCTCAGGCAGAGGATCTGATCCAACGCATTGCAGAGCGCGGCTTTGATCCTATTTCGTGAACTTTAGTCGCCCATTTCTCATTCAGTGCTAAAGGGGCAGGCTGAGGCAGAATACAGCCCCTTTGCCCTCTTCGCTTTGCACCGTCAGCTTCCCACCGTGGGCTTCCACGATGTTCTTGGCGATCGAGAGCCCCAGTCCCACCGATTTCTCGCGTCTGCTGTGCTCAGATACGCTTCTGAAGGGCTCGAAGATGACCTTCTGGTGCTCTTCAGATACGCCGATGCCCTCATCCTTCACACAGAAGAGGCAAAACCCGTCCCTTAGTTCCAGACTGCAGGTGATGGTGGAATCATCGGGCGAGAACTTGATGGCATTGCTAAGGAGGTTATTGACCACCTGGCGGATTTTCACCAGATCCACGGCGATCACGCGCTTTTCACTGATGCCCTGATAATCAATGGTGATCCCATGCGTGGCAGCTAACGTCCTGTTTAGCTTCACGATGCCCTGAAACACTTCATTGAGTTCGGATTCGGTCTTTTTCAGCGTCACTTTACCGCTTTGCATGGAGCTGAGATCCAGGATCCCTTCTATCAGCCGCTGCATAAAGATCGCCGTACTGCGGATGGTATTCATGATGTCCATCTGATCTTCGGAAGCGCAGTCTTTCATATCCAGGATCAGGAAATCGGCAAAGTTCTTGATCACTCCCAGGGGATTGCGCAGATCGTGCGCCGCCATACCCACAAAGCGATTGCGGATTTCCACCAGTTTTGCCAGCTCGGCATTTGCCTTGGCCAATTGACGTTGCATATTGGTTAGATCATTGTTCAGTTTTGCCATCTCGTCCAGGTAATAATGACGGGTTTCTTCCTTCATATCCGGTTCGCCATCATCCCGGTTTATCAGATGGATGTTATAATCTTTTCCCGCTTGAAAACCGGCTTTATTCAGCGCTTGGATGATCTCATCCTGCAGCGTTGCGGCGTCGGGGGCAGTGATGCGCAATTCGCCGGGCTTCATCGTGTCGCCTCCATCATGGAATCGGCGATCTTGGATGCCAGATTGGCATCAGCGGCGAAGTTATCCGCGCCGATCTTTTGCCAGAGGGAGGGGTCGTTGATGAAGGGGTAGCCCCCCACCATGATCTTTGCTTTTTGAGTGTCGGGATGGCTGCGAATGCGGGAGATAAGATCCTCCGCCTTATGCAGATTGAGCGGGAAGGTCACCGATATGGCCACCAGATCCACTTTCCGTTCGGCAATGGTATTCACGATCGCTTCATTGGGCATATTGGCGCCCAGATAGGTGGTGTCCCATCCATCCAATTCCATGATGTCGGTTACCATGCGCAGACCGATCTCGTGCAATTCGCCGCTGACGCAGGTGCCGATCATGCTGTGATGCTTGGGATTGGCGTTAAATAGCCGGGGATAGAGCTGGGCAATCGCCAGTTGCGTCAAGCCGGTGCAATAGTGTTCCTGCGCCACGGATATCTTGTTGGCATGCCAGAGGTTGCCGATTTCTCGCTGCACCGGCTGCAGGATGTCCAGATGGATATTGCGGATCGATACGGCACCGTCGGCAAGCTCGTTAATCAGTTGTAATGCCTTATACTTTTGAGAGCTAAGCAGATAGTTCATGTATTTGGTGGCTTCGGCATAATAGGGGCTGGATTCTGTAAGAGCTTTAGCCTGGAAAAACTCGTCGGAGAGCATAATCTCGCTGGCTTTCGCGGTGAGGGCGCGGATCTTCGCGGCGGCTTCTGAGGGGATATATTGCTGCAACACTTCCCCCATCACCCCAAAATGACTGGCAAGACCGTACTTATTCAGTCCCAGGGAGAGGAGCAGGAACTTCAGCCAGCGGATATAGTCCTCCCAGAGGGAATCGGAATTCAGTAGCAAGGCTTCGCTAAGATATTGCAGATTGTAGTTGATATCCTGCAGGCATTTCTGCCTTTGATACGGGGTGTAGTTTCGGATGCTTTCGTCCTTCACGCTACTCTGCATGATGGCGTCCGCCAGCTCCGCCTTGCGGGTATTGAGTATGCTTACGGCCTCTTCATATCGAGTGATGCTCATGGTTCCTTCCTTCGTCTGAGTGAACGGATGCCAATGTGAAGCATGTAGATAATCGTGTCAAGACGTATCCGCAACGTAACGTAGCATTCCGGTGCTACGATGGCCCTGAGGGAGACACCCTACACTACGGTTTTCGGAGCTTTAGGAAAGCTCCGCAACGTAACGTAGCATTCCGATGCTACGATAGCCCCGGTAAGATTATGTCATTTCAAACCGGCTATCGTCGGGAGTGTCCTGCATTGCATTTTGGGGTTGGGCCAGCTTCCCGCTCACCCTTGTCAGCCGCCTCAGTTACTGCAGTGCCGGCAAATCCTCATCTTCTTGCAGGGCAAACAAAAAGCCCCGGGATGGGATCCCGGGGCTGGTGATTATTGTACGGAAGATCTTACACTTCCATGATTTCTTTTTCTTTGGCTTTTTCCACGTCGTCGATCTTTTTGATCCACTCGTCGGTGATGTCTTGCACTTCTTTTAGCACTTTCTTCTCGTCGTCTTCGCTGATATCGCTATCTTTCTTCATCTTTTTGGCAGCTTCGTTGGCATCTCTGCGGATGTTGCGAATTGCCACGCGGGCGTCTTCCGCCAGCTTTTTGAGGTTCTTCACGATGTCCTTGCGTTTATCTTCGGTGAGGGGCTGGAAGGGCAGACGGATCACATTGCCGTCGTTTTCCGGAGTAATCCCGATATTGGCGCCCAGGATGGCCTTTTCGATGTCCGCCAGGGTGGTTTTATCCCAGGGCTGGACCACGATGGTGCGCGGTTCCGGGATCGAGATGTTGCAGAGCTGCTTCACCGGGGTGGGTTCGCCGTAGTAATTGATCCGGACATCATCCAGAATGGAAGCGCTGGCGCGTCCCGTGCGCACTTTGGAATATTGGTGCAGCATGGAATCGAAGGATTTCTGCATCTTCTCTTTGGTACTGTCTTTCAGTGTTTGCATGATATGTTCCTCGAATCAGGGATGAATATATGTGCCCACGTTGGCATCGGTGAGCGCGGCTTGCAGCATGCCTTTTTTGGTGATGTTAAAGATCTTGATCGGCACATTGTTATCCGCTGCCAGGGAAAAGGCAGTAAGATCCATCACGCCCAGACGCTGCTCCAGGCAGGTCTGATATGAGGCATCAGCGATGAAACGGGCGTCTTTATCTTTGGCTGGATCGGCGGTGTACAGGCCATCCACTTTGGTGGCCTTGAGCACGATATCCAGCTTCAATTCGATGGCTCTCAGCACCGCGGCGGTATCGGTGGTAAAATACGGATTTCCCGTACCACCCGCCACGAAGCAGATCTTGCCTTTTGCCATCGCTTCACGCACCTTGGGAGCGCTGTAATGGGGGGCTACTTTATCCAGCACAAAGCTGGAAAAGACTTCCGCCGGGCAGCCTTTACCATTCAGGATTTCGCTGAGGTAAATGGCGTTTTGGATGGTGGCAAGCATTCCGATGTTGTCCATGGCAACCCGATCGAGCTCCAGGTTTTGGATGCTGCCGCCGCGGAAGATATTTCCCCCGCCCAAGACGATTGCCAGGCCATAGCCCTTTTCCCGCACCTCGATCAGATCGTCCGTCAGCGCGTCGCAGACGGCATCGTCGAATCCGAAGCCTTTGCTGCCGGCGAGGATCTCCCCGCTCAGTTTCAGCATCAGGTGTTCGATCTTGCTGCAGTCAAATGTGCTGTTCATCCCGGTGTATGGGGCTTATTCGCCCAGGGCGTAACGAGTGAAACGCGCGATCTGAATGTTTTCGCCGGTTTTGGCTATGGAATTGGTCAGGAGTTCCTTCACAGTCATCTTTTCGTTGCTGATCAGGCCTTGCTCCATCAGGGCGTGTTCGCTGCAATACTTTTTGATATTGCCTTCCACGATTTTATCAACGATGTCGGCTTTCTTACCATCGTTTAGGGCTTTATTGCGGGCAATTTCTTTTTCACGTTCGATGATCTCGGGATCAATGCCTTCGGCGGTCAATGCCAAAGGATTGGTCGCGGCGATCTGCAGGGCGATTTCTTCTGCCAGGGCTTTGAATTCGTCGGTACGGGCTACAAAATCGGATTCGCAATTGAGCTCCAGCAGCACGCCGATCTTGCCGTTAAAATGAATGTAAGAGAAGATGATCCCCTCTTTGGTCTCACGCAGGCTCTTGGCCTCCGCTTTGGAAATTCCGCGCTCGCGCAGGAATTTGATGGCTCCGTCCATGTCACCATTGGACTCCACCAGAGCTTTACGGCATTCCATCATGCCTACTCCGGTTCTCTCGCGCAGTTCTTTTACCATGGTTGCGGTAATCTCTGCCATTTGATTCTCCTTTGTGTATTACGATACAGAGGTTTGAGGGTGCGTGCCGGCTGGGATATCCGGCACGCAATACTTTTTCTTATCTATTGCTCAGTGGCAGCCATTTCGGCTTCCACGGCTTCTGCTACTTCAGCGATTTCCTCGCTCTCTTCTTCCACGTCCTCAGAGGCGCCTTCGGCATTCTCGGCACCTTCGGAAGCCAGACCTCTGCCTTCCAATACGGCATTGGCCATGATGTCCGAAATCAAAGCGATGGCGCGGGTGGCGTCGTCGTTTGAAGGGATCACGTAGTCGATGAGATCGGGATCGCAATTGGTATCCACCATCGCGATGATGGGGACATTCAGGATGCGGGCTTCATGGATGGCGATATCTTCATATTCGGTATCCACCACGAAGATCGCTCCCGGTTTGGCATCCATATCGCGGATTCCACCAAGGGAAAACTCAATCTTGTCGTGCATACGTCTCATTTTTTGAGCTTCCAGCTTGGTGTAGCTGTTCAGGGTGCCGTCAGCTTCGATTTCTTCGAAGTACTTCATCTTTTCAATGCTCTGGCGAATGGTGGTCATATTGGTAAGCATCCCGCCATACCAGCGTTGGTTCACGTAAAATACACCGGCCTTTTCAGCAGCTTCTTTGATGGCGCTTTGGGCTTGCTTTTTGGTGCCCACGAAAAGGATGTATTCCTTTCTGCTCGCCACTTCTTTCATGAACTGATAGGCTTCGTTGATGGCATCGACCGTCTGCTTCAGGTCGATGATGTGGATCCCATTGCGTTTGATGAAGATGTACTTTTTCATCTTGGGATTCCACTTGAAAGTCTGATGTCCAAAGTGAACACCGGCTTCCAACAGTTGTTTCATAGATACAACGGACATTTATTTCTCCTAATCTACGGTTAAGTATTCCGCCAAAGGATCCACGCAATTCAGAGGGGCTATCCCCTCACCGCCTTGCAACTCGCTTTGGTGGCTTATTTTGGCTATCTCGCCAAGTTCTGTGTAATGTTTGCGAAAGCTCATGCTACTCGTGTCCAGGGGGGATGATCTCCCCCAAAAACCCTGAGATTAACGCTTGGAGAATTGGAATCTCTTTCTGGCTTTCGGACGACCGGATTTCTTACGCTCCACCATACGGGGATCGCGGGTAAGGAATCCACGGGCTTTCAGAGCTTGTCTGAGGTTTTCATCATACTCTACAAGCGCGCGGGAAATACCATGACGAATCGCGCCGGCCTGACCGCTGAGGCCGCCACCGGTTACGTTTACGTACACATCGAGACTCTCGGAAAGACCAACGGTCTGCAGGGGCTGTTCCACCACCATTTCCAAGGTTTCACGCTGCAGGTACTTCTTCATCTGCACTTTGTTGATGATGCGCTTGCCGGTGCCGGGGGTAATGCGTACCCGGGCAGTGGCATTCTTTCTTCTTCCAACGGCATCAAAATTTTGCATACCTTGTTTGTCTCCTTACAGGCTCAGTTCCACTGGCTTCTGCGCAGCATGGGGATGCTCGGTGCCGGTGTAAACTTTCAGTTTTTTCATCATTGCGCGTCCCAAGGTGTTCTTCGGCATCATGCCTCTGACGGCATGCTCGATGATCCTTTCAGGATGCTCTTCCAGAATCTTTGCATACGGGATCTCTTTGAGCCCACTGGGGTATCCACTGAAAGATTTGTAAACCTTTTGCAGGGCCTTCAGGCCGGTTACGCGAACTTTGTCGGCATTGATCACTACTACGTAGTCACCCGTGTCGATGTTCGTTGCAAAATACGGTTTGTTCTTGCCGCGAAGGATCGTGGCAATCTTCGTGGATAACCGACCAAGAGGCAGTCCCGTCGCATCTACGATATACCAGGCTTGGGTGATATCGCTCGGACTAGGGGTTAGGGTCTTCATCGATTCTCCTTTTCGGTTTTTATACAGAATGCCAGAGTTTTACATGCCCAGATAGTGTCAAGATAAATTGCGTAACAACCGCCGGAAGCGTGTTATAGATTATGCGATGGAGCACATGGAGAGTCAACGCAATCTGGATATGGAACTTGTGTGTGCCGGTGCTCCGGAGCCGGGAAAGCACGTTCTGAACCTGCTAAACCCTCTAAACTTTCTAAACCTTCTAAACCCAATAATCTGCGCCAATTTGTGCAACTTTACGGACATCAAAGGATTAGGGGAATGAATAGGAAGCGGTACTGGGTGAAAATCACCCTCTTGCCGCCTTCTACCTGCTGATCACCTCAAGAGCCTCCCATACAATACTCATACGATTGTATGACCGGTGTATGGGAGGCGTATGGGAGGCGTACGAACTACAAGAAGGAAAGAGATGGCAAACGCTGTGGCAAGCAGGAGTTGCAACCCCAGGGCAGTCACCCCGGAACCGCCGCATTTGGGCTGGCAAGTTCCAGGAAAGCTCCGTTTCGTAGCGTAGCATTCCGATGCTACGAATGTCCAAACTCCAGGAGGCTGCGGAACTGCCCTCAGAAGCGAGCTCTCGCTCGCTGTGGCAAGCAGGAGCTTGCCACCCCGTAACCGCCACCCCAGCGTTTTGAGTCCCGCTAGGGACGTTAGTTTACATGAAACGAGAACCTATTTCTGGCGCAAACCATCCCTATCTGAGCAAAATCACTCAGTTTGTTTCATGTCAAGCCAAGTCTGAGGTTTGCTAGTAATCATATGCTAAAAGACATATAGT
>JAEWNJ010000016.1 GCA_023392795.1 Candidatus Cloacimonadota bacterium | reverse complement strand
AGTTCGATGCCTTCATCCTTTATTCCCGCTGGGAAGCCATGCCCTTCAGCATCATAGAAGCCATGCATGCAGCACTGCCCATCATCGGATCGGATATCCCATCCATCAGAGAGCTTGTGGATGAATCAGTGGGCTGGCTAGTACATCTGGATGATGAGGAAGCTCTTATCACCTCCCTGATATCCGTTGCATCCAATCCTGAGAGCGCCCTAGAGAAAGGCAGGTTGGCACAGGAAAAAGTTCGCCATTTGTGCGACTATTCTACCATGATCGCTTCCTACCGCCGCTTATACGAGGGAACAGATAATGATCGATAAAACACCGTTCACCCTTCACCCTTCACCGTTCACCCTTCACCCCCTCCATTCTAAACTAAAATGACTCTATACATCATTCTTGCCGCTTTATTTGTCTTCGTCAGCACTCAACTATTGGTGCCGCTCAACATCCGTTTTTCCATCCGGCATGGGATCCTTGCCCTACCCAGCGAAAGGCGCATTCACAAGCATAGCACCGCACTGGCGGGAGGTTTATCCTTCGCTCTACCGATCATCATGATGCAATTGCTTTTTGCCTTATTCATCCGGGAAAAGGAACTGAGCAGGCTCTTTTTGGAGCTATCCGTGGTCAGTTCGGCTGCTCTTGCTTTTGGTTTATTGGATGACCGGTTTGAAAGCCCTGCTCGCTACAAGCTACTCTGGCAGATGCTTTTGGGCATTGTGATGTACGCCATCGGTTACCGGGTACAGTTCCTCACAAATCCTTTGGGGACTCACTTCATCCTGGGCTGGTTGTCCTTTCCGGTAACGGTATTATGGTACCTGATCGTGATCAACGCCATAAACTTGATCGATGGCATGGACGGGCTGGCAACGGGTATCTCGGCGATCACCAGTTTAGTGCTGCTCACGATGGGGATACTTGAGGGTAGCATACTGGTGATCAGTCTCTCAGTTTTTTTATTTGCCGGATTACTGGCGTTTTTACGCTACAATTTCCATCCTGCCCGTATTTTTTTAGGCGAGACAGGAACCCAATTTATCGCGCTGAATATCGCAGCTATCTCCACCACCGGAGCCTCCCAATTCAAGGGTATCACATCCCTGACCCTGATCATACCTCTGGCCGCGCTTGCCATCCCCTTGCTGGACGTGGTATTAGCCATCTTTCGACGGATGGGAAAAGGAAATTTTGCCAAGGCAGATAAAGCTCATATTCATCATACAATGCTGGAGTATGGGCTCTCCCAACGCACGGTATCGATAATCGTGTACTTTGTCACCTTTCTCTTTGGCCTGATTGCCATTGGTTTTTCCCTTACCGACAAAAAGATCCTGTTCTCAATCCTGATGCTATTGCTGGCACTGGTTGTGATCGTATCCTATATTTTAATGCGTATGGAGAAGAAGAAATGAGAAGACTTATCCTCGCCTGGATCCTCATGTCCCTTAGCTACTTATGCGGACAGAACTGGCAAACCATCAACAATACCAATCACGTTTACGATATCATCAAACGGGGCAACGACATCTATTTCTCCACCTGGGGTGGCGTGGTTCATGTACAGGGCGCTGATGAAGACGATTTCCCTGGGATGCAGGAAGTGAGACATTGGACCACCGGTGATGGTCTGGTCTCAAACGAAATCCGCAATCTGGGTTACATCAACTTTACTGGTGATTTATGGATGGGATCTGCCGGAGATGGCATCTCCATCCAGGGCGATAAAGGCCTCCAAAATCTGGATATTGCCCTGGGATTACCGTCCGAACGGATAAACGATATCCTGGAATGGGGTTCATTTATTCTGGTTGCCACCGCTCAGGGATTGGCAAAGTACTACTACCTTCCGGGAGTCAGCTTTCCCTTGATGCTGAAGCAGTACAATACCATCAATATCCCCAATCTGCTCAGCGATAACATTACCGGGCTGGAATTGACCGCTGATTCCACGCTCGTTCTTGCCACCGATGCCGGGATTAACTATGTGAAGTTGGATTCGCTGGACATAAACGACTCATGGCATAGCGTGCAAATAACCGCTATGCTGACACCAGGACATCAATACCTGATCTCAGCAAATCAAAGCAAGATTGCCATTGCTAACCGGTCTGATGTGTTTATGAATGATCTTAACTTCAGTCACAATACATGGGAAAGTGTAGTCCTCCACCCCGAAGCTGACACCCTGGTGGTTTCTGCCATCGAGCTCGATTCCAACGGCGACCTGTGGGTTGCCTATGGAGATTGGGACCAAACCTTACTGCGCTACGATAACGATACCACCTTACTGCTCAGCCAGATCGGTCCCTCGGGATCACTAACGGCACATCGCAGAGGAAGCAGCGGCCTGGGAATGAAAGAAATTTGCGGGATTTTTGAGCTGGATTCAGAAATCTATATCAGCACCTGGGGAGATGGTATTGCCAGGTGGGAAAATGGCGAGTGGATCTACTTTTACCCAAATAGCATCGGCTTCCCCAGGATTACCGCTGCCGCTACCGACCTGGATGGCAGTATGTGGTTCTGCAGCGGTAACATTGGCGACGACCTCGTGCCAAAGGGGACTCTGGGGGTTAGTAAGTACCATAACGGTCAGTGGACTAATTACAACACTTTCAATAGCCCCTTGCATTCGGATAACATCATCGGTTTGGCCGTCGACGCACACAACCGGAAATGGTTTGGAGCATGGGACAGCTCTTATCCAGCCACCGGATGGTATCCCGGAATCAGTATTTTGGACGAAGAAGCAAATACCTGGACCAGGCTAACTCGTTCCGGCACATCTCTATGGGATTGGGATAGATCAATCTGGCTGCCCTGGGCTGCAGAATCCCCCACATTGCTGGGAAACACCAATCCCGCTATCCATAAAGACCTGTATGGAAACATGCTCGTGGCTTGTTATGATGACGGGGTAACCGTGATTGATTCTGATATGAATCACGTGGCGAACTTCACTCTGAAAAACAATAACGCACAGCGCGTTACGAGTATATATCACAATGGCCGCCAATACTTCTTTGGCACCGAAGTCGACCGAGGCCTTAGTATCTGGAACGATGATAGCATTCCTGTAACAAATGGAGAGCATTGGGTCGATCAAATACCCTCCGATCTAACCACGGGGACCATCTACGGCGTAGCCAGCACTTTGACCCCATATTCCGGATGGTACCATTTCATCGCGGCCGGCTCTGGTCTCTACATGTGGGATGAAACTAACTGGTATCGCTATGACACATACATCAAGCGTTATCGCTTCAATTTCTCCACCGCTACGTGGCTGGAGGACACTTTGTATTATGCCGATGAAGAGCGTTTCTTCGGTGGCGTAAGCACTGTCCCAAATTCCATTTATGCTGATCCCTTCGGACGCGTATGGGTGGGCTCCTTTGATTATGGCATTACGATGTACAATCCCATTACTGAGCGATTCACCAGCTACGCGCAGGATAATTCTCCCCTGCTGTCAAACAGGGTGATCTCGCTTTCTTACGATCCCTTTGAGGGCAATCTGTTGATCGGAACGCCCGATGGCTTGAATACCCTGAGCATCGGCCGCACCGTCAAACCCGTCATCCCACTTGGCAAGGTAAAGGCTTTCCCAAATCCCTTCCGGCCTGATGGAGTCAGTTCCCTACAGATCGTCAATCTGCCCGAGAACAGCATGCCCAGAGGAACCAACAAATGCTCCATCTTTTCTGCGTCGGGAGCACTGGTGATGGAACTGAAAGAGAATCCATTCGCCCGCTTTGAGTGGGACGGGACGAACAAAGCTGGCAAACTAGTGTCCAGCGGGATATATTTCTACGTGGTCACAGATTCCGATGGAGACGCGAAGCGTGGCAAGATAGCCATCATTAGAGATTAGGATGGGGGTTCACCCCATCCTTTTTTTAGGACACCGTTTTGAACGAAACAAATCTAGATATCAATAATATCCAGCTTGCCGGCTCCTTACAGTTTGACGATCAATCCATAGTGATTGCCGATGGCAGGCTCAGGCAGCTTTATCCAGACATTTTCCCCGTAGGAGCAAGCGGTCGAATCCTCTATCTGCCCGCTACTGAACGCACCAAGAATCTGATGAGTTGCCGGAAGATATATGACTTCCTCAGCGCCAATGCCGTGCACCGCGCAGATGTAGTCCATGTCGTTGGGGGAGGAGTAGTCTGTGATCTCGCGTCCTACGCTGTGGCCACCTTCAAGCGTGGCTGTCGTTTGATCCTGTATCCCTCCACCCTTTTAGCAATGGTGGATGCCGCCGTCGGCGGGAAGTGCGGGATGAACTATCGGGGGATCAAAAACCACATCGGCACATTCTATCCTGCAGGGAAAATCATTATCTATCCTAAGTTTCTAACCACGCTAAAGCCCCAGGATATCAGGCAGGGAAAGGCGGAAATGCTGAAAAGCTACCTAATTAGCGATCGGCTCAGCCAGATCGATCTCAAGCATACCCCACTCAGTTCACAGATCCTGGAATACTCCCGCTTCAAGATGGAGATTTGCGCCGCCGATCCCCATGATCTTGGTCTGCGTCGCATCCTGAATTTCGGTCACAGCTTTGGCCACGCCATTGAGGAGATGAGCTCATATCGGTGGAAGCATGGCGACTCTGTGGTCGCTGGGATGCATCTCGCCCTGGGACTAAGTCATCAGCTTGGTTTGATAGATCATAAAGACTATACTCATTTCGCTCTGGCTCTGGAGCAATACCCCCTCCCCCCTAAACTGCGTTGCTTTGCCACCCAACCTGAGCAGATACTCCCCCACGCTTTGCAGGATAAGAAAAACGATGGTGAGGGGATCACGCTGATCCTCCCCGTGGGATTTCGAAAAGTGGAGTTAAAGCGTGTAGTAATGGGGGAAGACGATACGATCAGGCTTTTGTAAGACAGCTTAGCGTCCCGGATTAGCCGATTGCCAGAGCATACATCATATCTATGCCAACCGCGACACATTCATCCTGTGGTAAAAATCGTGGCGAATGCAGGGGATGATCGCTGCCGCTACCCAACCAGAAAAGCAATCCCGGATACATACTGGTGAAGAAACCGAAATCTTCGCCGGTCATAACTGTCTCTGCCTCTTCAAATCGGTAGTTTAGTGTCGTGCAGACACTCTTCAATTTGCCATACAAGACTTCATCATTTACCACCGCGTCGTAAGTGCCAAGCAGATCCACCTCCGCTTTGGCACCAATGGCCATGGCACTTTCCCGCGCGTGAAGTCCTATCAACCGGTTTACTTCATCCCTGATGCCCATGCTCAGAGTGCGATGCGTCCCTTCCAGCACGCATTCATCGGCGATTACGTTGCGAACGCGCCCGGCAGACATCTTCCCCACATGAAAGATAACCCGTTCCCGCTTTTGTAGCTCATCTATATCCTTCTTCATGGCTGACATGAAGTGAAGCGCACAATCCAGAGCGTTTACCCCATGTTCCGGAAAAGCTACATGAGAAGCTTTACCATGGAAATGCAGGTCAAACTCCTGGGGGATACCAAAAAAGATTCCGGCCTTACTGCTGATGGCACCCACGGGCATGTTTGCGCCCACGTGCAAAGCGAAAGCAGCCTCCACTGGGTATTGCTGAATCAGCCCCTCGGCCAAAATGCTTTGCGCCCCACCCTGGCCCTCTTCAGCGGGCTGAAACAGAAACATCAGATTACACTTTGGATGCCCGGAACTTACCCTTGAGATCAAGCCCATCAACACCGCCATGTGCACATCGTGTCCGCAGGCATGCATCGTGCCATGATGTTCCGATGAGCACATGGAGCCTGTTTCCTCCGTCAGCGGCAGAGCGTCCATATCGGCCCGAAAGAGTTTATAGGGAGCGCCCTCTGCCCCACCTTGATAGGTAACCAACAATCCTGTGGAGTTTCTAAACTCGCTGAGAGAGAAGAGCCTTTTGCCCTCAGGATCTGCAGCTATTATGGCCTCAATCCGGGCCTTTAATAAAGCTTTAGTTTTATGCTCCTCATACGCCAATTCCGGTATCCGGTGCAGAGCATGCCGCAGCTTTAGGGGATCAAAGCTCATATCTTGCCGCTTTGTTTGGCATGCAGATGCATGATATTGACCGCATTAGCTGCGGCGCCGATCCGAACGTTGTGCCCCACATTCCAGAAGCAAAGTGATTTTCTATCGGTTCCAAAACGCAGGCGACACACATGGGCCAGGTTTGAGTTTCCGATTGCCAGGGGGGTGATATAGCTATTTTCATGAAGCTGCACTCCCGGGGCATTAGACAGGGTTTGATTGGCAAGCTCAAGATCCACTTCCTCTTCAAACTCCGCATATACGCTGGCTGAATGCCCGTAGATTACAGGCACGCGTACGGTTGTGGCACATACTTTTAGCTCCGGTTTACGCAAGATTTTTCTTGTCTCGGAATCCATCTTCTCTTCTTCTGTGCAATATCCGCTATCCAGGAAAACACCGATCTGAGGAATCACATTCAAGTCTATGATCTCGGGATATATCCCTTTCAGATTGGAACCTTTGCGCTGTTTCATCAATGTATCCACACCGGTATGCCCGCTACCGGAAACAGCCTGATAAGTCGAAACCACCACCTTCTTTAAGCCAAAGGCTTTATCCAGCACGTTAAGCGGTAACACCATCTGAATGGTGCTGCAATTTGGATTGGCAACGATGCCGCTGTATGTGGAGAGAAGGTCCCCATTGATCTGAGGCACGACCAAGGGGATAAAATCTTCCTTGCGAAAAGCCGATGAATTGTCGATTATCATTTCTGATACCTCCGCCGCCATCGGAGCGTATGATCTGGCGACCCCGCCACCGGCCGAGAAGAAAACGTAATCGTATTTCCTGGTCAATGAAACATCGTTCAGTTCCTGCACTTCAATCGGCTGATCCAGGTAGTAAAGCATGGTGCCCTGGGATTTGGCCGAAGCGTAGAGATCCAGACAGTCCAGAGACAGGTTTAGCTCCTCCAGGCAGCTTATCATCATTCTGCCCACTTCACCAGTGGCGCCAACAATCGCTATTTTCATCCTAATATATCCTCTTCCAAATATGCTATGTATGGGCGTCAAGATGGCTATACTCACACTTTTGTCAATGTAAACTTGACGAAATGAGCCACCCAAAAAACATTGCCTCTCGGTGCGCCCCTGTAGCTCAGAGGATAGAGCAGCGGTTTCCTAAACCGTTGGTCGGAAGTTCGAGTCTTCCTAGGGGCGCCACATTTAGCGCTTTGGCAAAAGAAAGGATTGGATGAATCACCCGCAAAGTATTTCGGAGCTTACGCATAAGGTAGCTCTCTTTTTTTCCCAAAATATACTGCGCTTTGGCTATGTGAAAGAAACTGCCAATGGGAAAGCACTCTTGATGGACACAGAGGATATCGGCACAATGCTGTCTCCTGCCCGCATCATACTACTTAGTGACACAATGAAGGCAAGCAGTCCAGAGCAGCTACACTCATTCAAGCAAAGGGTGCTGGAGATCAGTGATAGCTTTGAGCCCATAAATCTTCAGGGTGAGAGCTTCGCTGAGATTTGTGATAAGATGCAGATAAATCAGGACGATCAACGCTTCGCCCTTTTCTTGTACCTGAAGGCACACCCCGAAACCTATTATCAGAAACACGAACGATTCTACCAGCGCAGCCCGGAGGAATGCTTAGCGTTTGAACAGGCTCGCACTGAAGCGCAGACGCGTTCCCGCTTTCTGGGATCGGTAGCCAGGTTTGTCGCCGGTTCCACTGCTGAGGATGCGGGACTTTCGGATGACGACATTCTTCAGCTAAGGCAAGAATTGCGCGATATCCTGCAAGGCATCCACCACGATGACCTGGAAAAGAAGATCGCAGGAGCCAAGCTAGGGGGAGACATTGAGCATTCTGCCATATCCTTGCGCGAACGCCTGGGTGACCATGCCGGGGATCCCGTACTGATGGCCTCCGGTTTGCCCATTGCTTTTGACCGGCAGATCCCAGCGGTTCTGGAAATGGCTTCGCAACTCCCCCAGGCTGAACATCATGCATTCAGCATCGACGATGAGGATACGCTTGATTATGACGATGCCATCAGCCTGCAGAGTTTTGATGATCACTTCCGCCTGGGCATTCATGTAAGCAACCCATCGCTGTGCCTTCACCCGGAGCATCCACTCTTTCAGGAAGCACTTTCCCGGGTTTCATCGCTTTACCTGCCATCACTAAACGTTCCGATGTTGCCTCCGCAGTACTCTCAGGATGTTTTTTCTCTGCGCCAGTCCGGCGAAAGAAACGTGCTGTCGCTATATCTCAGCCTGGATTCCGAGCTGAACACCACATCCTGGGAGCTGAAAAGCGAGAGCATCCGGATCAGTGAAAACCTCAGCTACCACGAAGTGGATCAGGATGCAAACAATCCTGTATATCAGATCTTGCACCGCATCAGCAACCGGATACGGGAACAGCGGGATGCCCCGCGGGATCAGGACCGGTACTATTACAATCTCAAAGTGCTGGATGGCAGGGTACAGGTCAAACGGATCGACACCCTCAGCCCCGCGCGCATGATGATTGAAGAGCTGATGATCACCTATAACCGCAGCATCGCGACTTACGCCACCCTACATCAAATCCCCCTGCTATACCGAAACATCAGTCAATTTGTGGATGAGAACCAGGAAGTCCGCAGCAGTTCAGCTTATCTATCCACCCAGGCATCATATCATCCGGGAATCGGAGCTGAAGCCTATCTGCATGCCACCAGCCCCATTCGCAGGGTAGTGGATCTCATCAACCAGATGCAGGTATCACGCCAGCTCTCAGGTCAAGATGTTGCCTTTTCCCCGGAAGAATTGACT
The DNA here is from genome assembly GCA_023392795.1 of Candidatus Cloacimonadota bacterium. Lineage (GTDB taxonomy): Bacteria > Cloacimonadota > Cloacimonadia > Cloacimonadales > Cloacimonadaceae > UBA5456. Next base: position 25,033 of record JAEWNJ010000016.1, on the reverse strand, counting down.
GCTCTGATCCCATCCATAGAGAAACGCATCCTGCTGATCAGGGATACAGTAAACCGCTCCGATCGCTACTGGTTTTTGAAGTACATCGAACAGGACAAACTGCACACTCCTTTGGAAGCTATCCAAAAAGGTTATGTGAACGGGAAATTGAAAGCGGAGATCCTGCCCTGGCGCAAACTCGTCCTGCTGGATACCGCTGCCATACCTGACGATGTATACTTCCACTTCGTGGTCTACGCGGTGGATTGGGGAAAGCATTGCCTGAAAGTGGACATTATCGGGTGATTCACAATCAGGATGTGCGCATAGAGCTTAAGATTTGTCAGATTGAGCTGATTTGTACGGATAGTATTCATTAGCGTTATCCCTCAGCATTCGACACTCCAGGCTTCTCTCTGCCATCTTGTAGATGATACGCCTCCCATACACCTCCCATACACCGGTCATACAATCGTATGACCGGTGTACGGGAGGCTCATCAGATGCGTAGCCGGAAGAAGAGTGAAGGAGGCTGGAAGTAGACAGGAAGGCCAGCAGATATCGGAAGATAATGGCTTATCACGCGTTGGACTTCTGGCAGCGTGTCGACAATCACAAATCCTTCGAATCGCTGGTTGAAGTCACTGCCGCACAAAGAGATTTATCATGATAGAGTCAGCCAAGCGGCAGTAACTCCAACGAGACAATTAAAAAACCCGCAGCGTAAAGCCGCGGGTTTTTTATATTTAAGGGGGTTTTCCCTTATTTCATCAGCATCATTTTGCGGGTTTCGTTTCCGTTATCGGTGCTCAGACGGTAGAAGTAGACACCACTGGTAACGGCTTGGCCGTTATTGTCGGTGCCGTTCCATACCTGGCTGGTCTTTCCGTAGGGGGCGGTGCCGTTGAAGAGAGTCTTCACAAGCTGACCCTTTACGTTGTAGACATCCAGTCTGGCATTACCGGCTTTGGGCATATCAAAGCTGATGGTGGTTTCAGGATTGAAGGGGTTCGGGAAGTTCGGATTGAGCATCCTGGCAACTGCAGGAGCGGTTCCGTTAGCGTTTGATTCAGCAATCGGGAAGGTAATCTGAAGCTCCATAAACATCACTTCACCACCATCGTTGGTGGGGTGAGCTGACGGAGTGATGGCATTTGAGCCCCATGTGTAATCGTTGTAGAACATGAGACCGATCTTACCAACTTTATGTCCATTATCCATGCCAGTGTAGATGACCTTATCGGCTGGATACACCCACATGGGTTTGATTCCGGCAAATTCGGTTACTTCCACGTTGTTCAGAATGATGGGTTCGCTCCAGGTATCACCATTGTTCGGAGAAACAGAGATGTAGATTTCCGGAACTTGTGCAAAGGCTGCATAATCGGGATCGCTATTCACGTTCGCTTCCAGAGCTCTGCGGCTATCCTGCCATACTGTCACCATCATCCCTTCGGCATTGGCTTCGGAGATCTTGACGTTGTTGTAATGGAACATCATTGAGTCAGTGTGCAAAGTCTCATCCCAGTGCGGGAAGGGATAGAGCTGTTGTGGTCCCAGATAAAGATTGCCATCATCTGCTTCGAAGTATTCTGGTTCGCCCCAGGGAGCTTCTACGTCCCAGGAAGTCCAGGCTTGGTTGTGAGTGTCGCTGGGATCCTTGATGGGGTAGATTTCAGAGATGGTGAAATCTTCTGTGATGGGATCGAAGATCATGGATTTCACTACCTGAAAATCGGCCCAGAATCCACCGGCAGTAGTACTTTGAGCCCAGAGCCCGGAGAAGATCACTCTACCGCGGTTATCGGTTACGGCATTGAGGTGGCTGTTATTGGCCAGAGCCCATACGAGTTCGTTATCGGGATATGGCACGCTGCCGTCACCAACAAAATAACCAGTGCCACCGGGAGTACCGGCAGGATTCCAGGACGGGATATGACTCCATTCTGAGATGCGGACCCAGGTTCCTTCACCATAGTTATCACACTTGAAGATATCCACATCCTGCTCCGAGATATCGGTGGTTCCATCGGCTTCGGTAGCAAAGTGGTAACCGGCATAATAAACGTTGCCAAGGTTGTCAGTGGTAAGGGCATGGAAGGGACGGCGCCAGGTGGCGTCATGGTTCCATTGATCCATTTCGGGGATGCTAGTGTGGTTCCATACCAGTGGTGTAGCGCCTTCGATCATATCGGCATTGAAATCTGCGTATGCTAAGTACAGGTTTTCACTGGGTCCATAAGAGTGAGTAACGCTATTACGCATTGCTACATACACTCTGCGCATTCCGGCCACAGGTGAGGGTCCGATCTGAGCGGTCGGCCAGATGAATTCGTTATCGGATGTGGGGTTTCCAACGCCGGGAGTCACAGTGTGGGGACCATCGGCAATGACCTGCAGTTCGTTAAACAAGCCGGAGAGACCTCCAATGAAAGCATCCGAAGTGAATTGTACTTCATACTCGGCATCAGCGTCAGCATTGGCGTGCCAAGCGTACAAGGGTTTTCCGGATACAGGATCTACTGCAAGAGTAGGATATCCTTCATTGTTGGTTACTGCCGCGATTTCGTTGTTGTTGATCAAGTTGCCATTGGCATCCAGATGAGCATAAAATGCACGACGTGTACCTGTGGGGTTACGTTTTCCGTGATACGTAAGGAAGTATCCAGGATAGTTTACATCTGTAATCACACGAATGGGAAGGCCATTATAGCTACCAATCATGTAGTCATAGTAGTTCACCATCAGAGGAGTGGGGGTTTTGGTGAAGGTGTAGGCCGGCACTTCACGGGTACGGGTGACGGGGCGGCCGTTTGTTTCCATTTGGATAACTGTTTTGCCCTGAGTGGGCTGCATTTCTTTAGCATATACAGCACCAATTACAAAGGACAGGCACAGGACGAGTAACAAGAGTCTTTTCATCGTTCCTCCAGTATTTTTATTCTTTTTAATATCTCATTTTAAGCGACACACGATGCGCGCTTTTGAGCATGTTTTCAGCCAGGAAGCCCATATCGGTATAGGCATAATCGATATTGAAGATACCCAATGAGGTTGGAACCTGCCAGCCTGCGCCGGCACTATAGCTATTGCTATCATAACCAAACTGGTAACCGCCTCTCAGGAAGATATTCCCAAGCTTATACTCGGCACCAAGATTCCATGTTTCTGTACGATCTATCACATTGTCCAACTGCAAAGAGGCAATCAGATAGCTGCTGTCAGAGCGCATCAGGTCACCCGAGATGCCCAGAGAAAAGTGCATTGGGATCTTACTTTCCAATTCCGGACCATCTTCATCGATCTGACCATCCCCATCATTATCAAACAAATCAAAGGGATCTTCATCAGTGCTGTCGTCAGAGTCGTCATCCACACGGTATCGCACATCGGGACCGAAGTTCTTGAGTGCCATGCCGATCTTGACGTTTTTCCAACCGGTATTGTACATGGAACCCAGATCGAAAGCATAGCTATTGACGGAGTATTCATAGAGATTCTCTCTGAGATACTTCACGCCGACCCCGGCAGAAAACTTGTCGGTAAACTGCTGGGCGTAATCCAGGCCAAAAGCAGCACTGCTATTGGTGAAATACCGGCCGGTATGTTCAAAAGTATCTTCATCGGTCTCTTCCATATCATCCATGTGCAACACGCTGCCATACACGGCGAAAGTATTCACGCCCGTTGTATAGGTGGCAGCAGCATATTCCTGCATGATGTTGGCAGGCCAATTTGTATGAGAGAAAAACACCTGGTTTTGGAAGGAGGGAGCGAGACCCGCAGGATTCCAATATGTCGAAGAAATATCATCGGTAACCGCGGTATAAGCTTCTCCCATGCCGATAGCACGAGCATCCACACCAAGTTTCAGGAACTGTAAACCCACTGTTCCTACCTTGCCGAAGGGTTTGGCAGAAAGAGCGAAGGGAACCAGCATCACTGCCAGTGTAAGGATTATGATTAAGTTCTTTTTCACAGTTCCCTCCCTATTTGATTATTACAAACTTGCCGACTTTGATTTTGTCATCGGCTTTGTTTTCTACGCTAAACAGATACACGCCGGGGGCGATGATCTGGTTGTGTTTGGACAATAGATTCCAGGAATGCATGCCATCGGCAGCGATCCCCTGGGTTGCAGCCTTGGAGATGGTTACGATATCGGTCATATCAGCGCCATCGTGATGCAGGGTCTGCACCAGATCTCCGGCCAGAGTGTAAATACGTACAGTACATCTTTTGGGAAGATTGATGAACCACAAGCGGCGGCTCTTATCTCCCTTCTCGTCGTTTTCGAGGCGTCCGTCGAACTTACTGCGACCAATGTAAGGATTGGGCACCACCTTGATGTTGTCCATATTTTCCGAAGCAAGAGTGCCAGGGAAGAATACCTTCATATTGGCGTCAGCATCGCGTCCTGTTTCCAGGAAGTTCAGATCGTTTGAGGGAATACCACGATCATAAGCGGTGACTGCTACGTAATACTCCACACCTTTGCGAGGATAACTGATATGGGATTTATAATACCTGCGAGCCAGGCGTTCTTTTTTCAGAGACTCCAGCTGTTCAGCCGTCGGATTTGGAGCACTAGCCCCGCCAGGGAAGGCAAATGCCTTTAGCGGGATTAGCTTGGGATCGTACAGATGGTCAAATATCTCCGTATGCTGAGCCAGTTCTGGGTGCATAAAGAGTCTGGCCTGGAGTGTTTCAATCTCCTCAGTGGGTAGCATGTGATATTGCTCCGCGATATTGTCCGCGGTGGCTTGTATATCTGAAGTCCAATCGAGATCTGGATTGTAGATGGGCCAACCATAGAACACGCTTCCGTTGGGAACCAGTTCGTAGTATTCGTTCAGGCGATAGAACTTTGCGTATTCTTCGGGAGTAGCCTGCCAGCCACGTTGGTTCAAATCCGGATCATTGGAGCGGTTGGGCAGATCATTGTCCACGCCAAGGTATCCGCCAAAATCCAGGAAGAGACCCACTGAATCGGCATTGATGGTGTAATCTGCAAAATCCTGGGCAGTATCAACCTTGTCCCAGCGTCTCACCATTTCCCAATCTTCTTGTGATCCGCTTCCAGAACGTCCCCAAACGGTGTAACCCTGGAAGTCATGACGTAAACGGTAAGATGTCCAGGGGTTGGCCAGGGCATTGTTGTTCCATGGGTAGTTCTCATCATCAGCGTCAAATCTGAACTCCTCTGGAAAATCGTCTGGCCAGTTGTTTGGATAGTAAGGTGTGGGGTCTGAATCCAATCCGGGTTTTAACTGTGCACTGCCGGGCTCTTGCCAACCGGTGATCGCAGTAGAAACGGTCTTGACATCAAGGGAGAATTCACTGCGATTGTCCCAGTAAAGATCAATGCGGTTGCCGTTATCGACCAGTTCTGCATGTAAGGCAGGTATCTCCGGTGGTTCCGGTGGATTGTAATGCGGGAATGTATCAGGGAGCACCACAGTAAGCAGATCCTGAGCCTGTCCGTAGATTTCTTTGGCCCAGCGAGCGCTGCGTTTCAGATCCTGCAGATTGTCGCCTGGGAATACAGCCACAACGATCTTCATGGTCTTGCCAGGAGCAAGGTTCCAACGTTTGTGATAGTTGCCAAATTGGTCGGTTTCATCATAATCCGGGGTTCCGGGTTGGGCACCATAGAATGAGAACAGGAAACGAGTATCATTGGCAGTGGGCTGTTCAAACTCCGTAGCACTCCCTTCCGGACGCAGAGGGGTGTAATAAGAAGGATTGGGGTTCTTCCCCACGAGCAACCAGTACTTTTCATTGGCTGTTTCACCGCTGGGGTTGAGGTTGCGAGGATTGTTGTCATCGGGACCTTGGCCCACTTGCCAATACCAGCAGTGGAATTTAAGCTTTTCAGGATCGGGAGTACAAACACGGGCTCCCACCAGACCGGTGGTCAGACCACCATCGCCATCCTGATCGCGGGTATGGGCAAATTCATAACCTTCGCCCTTTACATATCCAGAAACGTCATCAGAAGCCTTATCAGCGCCCCAGGTTTGAGGACCGACGTCCGCATCAAAATATATGCCCATGGCGCAGTCTTTGAGTTCGTCCTCATGGTTCATATTGGTGACGTTGAACTCCACATAAACCAGGTTTTTAATGTAATCGTAGCTCCATTGATAGCTCATCTGACGCACGCGTACGTTCAAAGGGTAGTGACGATTGCCACCACGGGACGAACCGTGGTCGCGATCACCATCGGTTCCGAACGGACAGTAATCGTAATAATAGGATATAAAGTCTTGCTCGGATACCGGAGCTCCATCCTCATCGTAACGACCATCATGATCATCATCGTGACGGGCGGCAAATGCGTATGTGATGAAACTTCGGTCAGATAAATCCATAAAGCCCAATGGGAACCAGATTTCCGCAGTAGCGGGATCGTCCAGTATGCCAAAGGTGGCTACAGGCAAGTCTGCCAGGTGGGATGATGCAAATGCACTAAATTGAGCAGGTAATTCATTTGCGGTTCTGAAGGGGAAGGTGTATCCCACAAAGTCCTCATCGATCCGACCGTCGCCATCGTCATCAAATCCGCGCTTCTGCGAGCGGGTAGAGGCTGATGCAATTCCGTCGAGGGCGTTGTATATCCCGTAATTATCGGCTTGAGCAGCATTGGAGACCAATAGCGGATTGTATGCCGGTAAAAACTCGTAGAGATCAGCATCGCCATCGAAGCCCACGGTAACCAAGGTATCAAGCACAGGAACCATGGAAGCATTCCAGCCGGGTTGTCCCTCATACATCAATGTGTCATTGGATGCTGAAGGCGGAAATACTTTCCAGTAAAGCTTGCGGTTCAAGCTGTCACGACGCTGTTTCTTGGCTCCAAACCACAGTGCGCCCTGGTAAAGGTAATCTACTCCGCTACCACCAGGGTATTCCAGTGAAGGATACTGCGGTACGACATCGTCACCGGAGCCAAAGAAACCGTAGTTACTGACTCTCAGCCAAATGTTTCCCACATTATGGTATTTAGTCAGATCCAGTTTCTTCGTACCTGCTGAAGGAACCGCCATCGCCGCGTAAGCAAAGCTTCCAGCCAGCAACAACAGCACCAGGCAGAACACGATTTTATTCATTTTCATCAAACACTCCCGGATTAATTCAATTTGAACTCAACCGGTATAATCAGCAGCACATCCACAGGTTGACCACTGCTTTTTCCGGGTTGAAATCTTACTTTACGGACGGCTTCAATGGCAGCTTCATCCAGGCCACCTGGTACCGAGCGTCTCACATTAATGTTTCTCACAGAGCCGTCCTTCAGCACTTCCACTTCCAACACGACCGTCCCCTGGATTTTGTTCCTGCGGGCAAATTCCGGATAAACAGGATTCATGGATCCGATCATCACTGGAGCGTCGTCATAAGCGACGAAATTGACTGGAGCGTCGTTTTGCTGATTCAAACTGGCTGCGGTGGTCATATTTATATTGCCGATTTTTTCAAGCGCTGTCTGATAAGCTTCCACGTCAACCTCCTCGGTACCCAGTTCTTCACTGATTATCAGAGGAATCTCGATGTTCACCTCAGTTTCGGGTGGCTCAATCTTTTCGCGCTCTTCCATCGGTATATCCACCAGCTCCATCTGCTGTGATTTAAATACCTGTTTTCTAGCTTCAATCTTTGGAGTAACCATCATGGCAAAAAGCAGCACTGTAAGGGACAATGCGAGTGCTTTGCCAAATTGGCTGTTGGCGTAGTCTTTCCAGTCAGTATATTGCTGTGTCATAACTGCCTCCTAATCCCTGCGTTGCTGGGTTTCAAATGCCACCACCAGGGTATTGGCATCCTGGAGCTGGCGCATCACATCGGACATTACTCCATATAATGTATCCCGATCTGTCCTGAAACACACGACTAACTCGGGATCCTCATCTCTTTTGCGCATGAGAGTGGAATATACAAAGGTATCTTCAGCGGTCTCAATGCGAGTGGGAACGTCATCGATCAGGATAGTCTCATCCCTCATCACATAGATGGTGGTGGTATGATTTCGCGGTATGCGCTCAATACTCTCTGCTACAGGCCAGCGATCGCGTTCCACCCAGAATTGTTTTTCCTGGACGAACACAGTGCTAACCATGAAGAAGAGCAGCAGCAAAAAGGCTATATCCGACATCGAGCCGTTAGGAATGGCGACATCACGGTTTCTTTTTCTTTGCAGATTGGCCATCGTTCCTCCTAATTGGTCGATAATGAGATTTTCTCGATCTTGGCGGCCTTCAAACGATCCACCACGCGGACCATGTCGTTATACTTGGCTTCACGATCCGTAATCACCTTGAAAATCATTTCGGAGTTTAGTTTCAGCTTTTGCTGAATCAGCGCATCGAGCTCTCCACTCTCATAGGAGCGGGGAGCAGCGGTATTTACCACGATCATCCCATCCGGCATGATCTGCATACGGGTCATCTCTTTCTCGGTCAGTGTAATCGTCTGAGCCTGCTGAGCGCCATCTGCAGCTGCCTGGGGCAGGACTATCCTAATCCCCTCTTTCACGTCGAACTTAGTGGTCGCCATGAAAAAGATGATCAAGAGGAAAGCAATGTCGGACATCGACGAAGTCGGGATCTCCGCCTTGCTTTTCCTTTTACGTCCTATCTTCATCTCATACTCCCTGAAGGATTAAAGCATCGCTTCGACAACTTTTTCTGTCGCTTTCTGCATATCGATCACCATGCCGTCTACCATGGTGACGAAGATGTTGTTAAAGAACTGCACCGGGATAGCCACGATCAAACCGGCCTGAGTGGTGATAAGAGCAATCTTGATACCGCTGGCCACGATGGTGGCATCAACCGCGCGAGCTGCCGCAATGGCATCAAACGCGCTGATCATGCCGGACACTGTACCCAGGAATCCCAACATCGGTGCAAGAGTAATGGCGGTTGAAAGTTCCAAGAAGCCTTTTTCCAGATAGCTCATCTCAATCATAGCAGCGTTTTCGATGGCTTTTTCCACCGCAGCCACACCACCATCGGCTTTCAATAGGCCGGCATAGATGATCGCAGCCACAGGACCGCGAGTGCCCTTGGCTACTTCAGCTGCTTCTTTATATTTCTTGCTCTGAATCAGGGGCAGAATCTTACCCAAGAAGGCGTTTAAATTCACTTTACCGTAGATAAGCGCGATGAATTTCCACACTACATATGCCAATCCATACACTGCTACGATAAGGATGGGCCACATGGCCCAGCCACCGTCTTTAAACCATTTTACCATTCCGCTGCCAAATACCAATTCAGCAAAGCTTTCCAATCCGCCGGTACTTACTTCCGCGGCTGCTTCCTCTACTGCTTCTTGTGCGAAGGCCATTGTGGGCATTACCAGGCTGAGCAATGCAATCAGCAGCATTATGTACGAGAACTTTCTCATTTATGATTCCTCCTTGGAATAATTTAGAAGTTGAACGACACGCCGAGGGTTACTCCGCGGTAGTTGTTGTAGTTAGCGGGGTTTCTGGCAGCAAGACCATACACATAGGCGACTTCGGGATAAACGTAGTCAACCTGCGGATCTTCGAGGTCGTCACCGGGATCAGTATAGCTGCCTGTTCTGGGGTAGACACTGTAAATGGTGGTATTCTTAAACAGGTTGTCCACGTCCATATAAACACGCACATTGGTTCCACCGGGCAACACAATGCCCTTGGATATGCGAAGATTTGTTTGTTGAGACATCTTTATGCGTTTGCTGTTTGTATCCAGCATAGAGTTGCCTTCCAGACTCTGAGGAGTGTATGGTGTTCCGGAAGCCAGGCTCCAGTTCACGCTGGCCGAGAAATCGTCCAGAGGCAGGATGAGATCGGTGAAGGGGATGAAGAACTCTTCCCCACGGCCGACTGTGAACGTGTAGTTTACACCCAGGTTGTGACGAACGTCCCAATCCAGAGGGAACTCGCGCAGAGAGGTATTCTCGTCCTGGATCACGGTGCTGGAGTTATTGCCCTGAGCCCAAGCCAGAGAATATGCGATACTCCAGGTATTGAAGTTCGAGAGCATTTTTTCCAGCTGCATATCGATACCTCTGGCTGAACCGTAGTCTTCGGAAATGAAACGGTACCAGGATACTGATTCTTCACCTTCTTTGCGCTCTTTCACCGTGCTGACGTAGTTATAGAGATTCTTATAGTAAGCGGTCATATCCAGCACATAGTCTTCACTGATCTGGTGCGACAGACCAACTTCGTAAGTAACGGTGATCTGAGGTTCCAGAACAGGATTTCCCACGGTGATAGCCACATCAGAAACGTTGGCATCTTCAGGAGTTTTTGAAGTAAAGATATACTGGAATTGCGGCAACTGGTTCTGATAGTTGTAAGCAAAACGCAGTACGTCACGCTCGGTAATTGGGTGCGATACGCCCAAACGAGGTGATACCATCATCTGGAAACGATCGTCCTTGTCAAAGTCACGTTGTTCGAAGCTTCCGTTATCCTGCAGCACTTTGTAGCTGCTGCCCAGGTACCAGAAATCAAACCGCAGACCGGCATTCACGATCATGCCTTCCCATTCCATCCGGTCTTGCAAATAGTAGGCTATCTGCCAGGGCGTTGCGGAATAGCCATCACGCTTTCCGGAGGAAGCTCTGGCAGCAGTGTAATAATCTTCAGGTTTGTAAATGGGGACCAAATCAGCGGGACTGGTGGGAGTATCCACAAGAGATTCCAGCGCAAAGAGCTCGCTGGGAACCTGATTTTCAGTTCCCCAATTGTCAAAGTCGTAATCAGCGATGTTGTATATACTGCGCAGATAGGCCTGACGACGGTCTTCATAAACGGTCAGGAAGTTTTGGAGCTGATTCTTCTCGATGTTGTGACTGATCAGTTCCAGACCGGTTTTGGCCAAATGGGTCTCGTTCATTTGCCATTCGAAATCTGCACGCATATTAATGGTAGTGGTGGTATCATCGATGAAGCTCGAATAGATGGATCCAGGAGCATTGAAACCGGGAATACCACGGGGCACTTCCTGGCTTTCCAGATAATACTGCCAGTTACTGGCGGGCTGATAACCGATATCGTAAACCCCGTCACCGTCGTAATCAACGCTGCGGTAGCCGAAAATGCCCTGCGTGACATTGCTGATGTACTGCTCGGGATCGCTGGCTGCGTTTGGATCCAGGCTCATAAAGGTATCGCGATCGATGCCACGGGGACCCTGTTGGCTATCCTTGGAGTAATAGCTGGCCTTAACCTTCAGGTTCATGGTGTTGTTAAACACGTGGTCGTATGTGGCGATATACTGCTTCTGGATGGTTTCGGTAACTGCGTAATGCTGCAAAGCATAGCGCCAGGCGTACGCAAAGGGCATGTCGTAATTTCGATCCCCACGAACGGCAAAGGTCAGCTTCTGTACAGGGTTGATGTCATACTTGGTCTTCAGGTTAATATTGTAAGCATTGTAGTTTCTGTTCCCAGTATTCACACCCAAAAAGCTGTCTCTGTCACCATAAGGATCATAAGCATCATAGTCATGTTCCAGTAGAGCGCGTCCGTCCAACACGTAATCATCGTTGGGATCGGATTCATAGTAGTTCTTCAATCTGCCGTCAAGCCATTCACCGCCACCATTCAAGTAGAAGGTGAGTCTTTCTTTGATATCCTGAGAGGCAAAAGGAACGATTGGTCCACCGATGGCAAACTTAAATACATCGGAGTTTTTACCTTCCCCGATAATATGGTCGGTGTTGTATTCGAGCTTTCCAGAGAAGGTGGCGTCGCCATCTTTGGTAACGATATTGATAACGCCGGATTGGGCATTACCAAACTCCGCGGGGAATCCGCCGGTCATCACCTTCATGTCCTTGATGGCGTCGATATCCACAGAAAGGGCACTTCCACCGTCCACGGGATCAGAGACACTCATCCCGTCTACAGTGAAGTTCACTTCGTTAGCTCTGCCACCACGGATATGCAGTTCGCCACCGATGTTTGTAACACCGGCCTGTAGGGACACGATATCTGCAATGTCTTTTACCGTGGAATCGCTGAGACGATCCATCTCAATCTGGTGGGAGGATCCGATACGGTCTTTTTCCACCACATCCTGAGTTGCTTGAACAACAAATGTCTCCGTTTGGATACCTTGCATACTCATGGTAGGAGATAAGTTGGCGGTCTGACCCACCTGAACCCTCACATCCTGGAAGGTAATGGGGGCATAGCTGACCAGCGTCAACTTTACAGTGTAGGTTCCCGGTGGGATGTTGATAATAATGGCCTGACCTTTTTCATTGGTCTGGCCTCCTGAAATCCGTTGGGTGCCGCGCATTACCACGATGTTCACAAATTCCAGGGGACGCCCCTGAGAATCGCGAACCCGGACGGCTATGCGACCGGTCGTCTGAGCTTCGAGGTAAGCTACACCAACGAGCAACACTATTAGCAGGATCAATGCAATTTTTCGCATCGACGGACCTCCCTTCATCCTGGCTTATTTACTATTACATAATTATTTACTTTGGAACAAGCCCCCAAAAGCAAAAGGGCTATTCCTCTTAAAGCTCGTATATCTGAGCCATAAAAATCAGTCAAGCAGTTTTTTTTGCTTCCTTGCGATGCACCACATATAGTATAAGCGAATCGCTTTGGAAAAACTGCATTTATCTGTGTTATACAAAGCATACTTTTTGGTCTGCCTTAGATCTGCTCAGCGTTCCCAGCATTTGCCCGGAACAGCGGCGAACCAATTCATCGGCAAGACCCGGTTCACACACCGCGATCATCCCGATCCCCAGGTTAAAACTCTGACGCATTACATCCTGCTGTACATGTCCACCCCTGGCGATAATCTGGAAGATGGCCGGGATATCGGCATCATCCAGCCTGATTTGGGCCACAAGACCTTCTGGAAGCACTCTGGCCAGATTGCCAGCTATTCCCCCTCCGGTGATGTGAGCCAGAGCGTGCAGACGTGTATCGAGGAGGAATTCTTTCATCTGGGGCAGATAGCTGCGATGCACCTGCAACAGGGCTTCTCCGAGGCTGGTACCCAGATCGTCAAGATATGAATCCACCCTCAGTCCCATCCGCTCAAAGAGCACTTTGCGTGCCAGAGAAAAACCGTTTGTATGCAAACCACTGGAAGGCAGTCCGATTAACACATCGCCCGCAGTAATATTCTTGCGGGGCAGGATCTGATCTTCCTCCACCATGCCCACGATCGTACCTGCCAAGTCAAAATCGTGCCCATGATACAAGCCCGGCATCTCTGCCATTTCACCGCCGATCAGAGCGCAATCATTTTCAGAGCAAGCTTTCACAAATCCGTCGATGATCTTTTCTATGGCTTGGGGATCCAATTTGCCCACTCCGATGTAATCCAGGAAAAACTGCGGTATAGCGCCCTGAACCAGAATGTCATTTACACAGTGATTCACCAGGTCCTGGCCCACTGTATCGTATATTCCTGCTGCCAGGGCCACCAATATCTTTGTGCCCACACCGTCTGTACTGGCCACCAGAATCGGGTTTTTCCAGGTTTGCTTATCCACCCTGTAAAGACCACCGAAGGAGCCAAGCTCACTCAGCACATTTTTGGAATAGGTGCCGCGCACCTTATCCTTGATGGCCTTTACGGCCTTTTCTCCGGCGGCGATATCTACTCCCGCCTGTTTGTAATCCATGCTGTCTATCTGGTCATGCGGCATAATTTTTCCTTGTCCTGCTCGATTTTAGCCCGCTCGATCCCCAAGAGACCGTCCACACTGAATTTGCTTACATTGTATGCTGCCATCACAGTGCCATATCGGATCGCGTCCTTGACCGGCTCAAAATCCCCGCGCTGCGCTCCCTCCAGATAAGCCATAAAGGCTCCGGCAAAGCTGTCTCCAGCGCCGGTGGGATCCTTTACTTCGTGGACGGGAAAAGCCGGGGAAAAGAAAATATCCGATTGCGAGATCGCCACGCTGCCATACTCCCCACGTTTGATTACCACCAGCTCCGGTCCCATATCCAACACCTGCTTTGCTGCCTTAAAGATATCCCGTTGAGATGTAAAATCCCTTACTTCCTCTTCGTTCATAAAGACGATCTGGACTTTGGAGATCACCTCGCGCAGGGCCTCAGGGCAACCCTTGATCCAGTAATTCATGGTATCGCAGGCAACGTGAGTGTAACTCCTGGTTTCTTCCAAAACCTTCAGTTGCAACTCGGGATGGATGTTTGCCAGCAGTAAGCTATGGCAGCTTCTGCAGTTTTGGGGGATCTTGGGCACGAAATCGGCAAATACATTCAGCTCAGTTTTCAAGGTCTCGGCTTTGTTCCAATCCTTGTATTCACCACTCCAGCGGAAGGTCTTACCTTCAGCGTACTCCAGACCGTCCAGATTGACGCCGTGTTTATGGAGCATATCCCGGGCGGAGGCAGGATAATCCTGCCCCACAACCCCTATAATATTCACTTTTGTGAAGTACGATCCCGCCAGCGAACCATACACGGCCGATCCGCCGGGGGCGTCATGCACTTTACCCACAGGTGTGCTGATGGTATCCAGACCTATGGATCCAACGATTACCAAACTCAAGGGGTCTGCTCCGCTGCAGGGATCTCCACCCGGCTGCTATCCTGGGTAGAGGCTGAGGGCACGTTGCTCACCACGTTTGCGCTTCTGTGCAATATCCCCATCGCGTAGAGGATAGCGGCCAGCACCAGAACCATCACGGCCAATCTGGGCCAGTTGTTCCCTTTTTTGCGGCGCGTTTGCCATCTTTCGGTAATCTTGTCGTTCAGATCGTTCACCTTACTTTATCTCCTCGAGGAATCTGGCAAAACGGCGTACGCCTTCTTCGATGTTTGCCAGTGAGTTGGCATAGGAAAACCGCACCGTGGAGTCCATTCCGAAGGAACTACCTGCCACCAGCGCTACATGATGCTTTTCTAGGAGCAGATCGCAGAATTGATCCGAATCCTTGATTCCAGCCTTGTTGTTATCCAGATACCACTGGATGTTTGGCATTATGTAGAAAGCACCCATGGGTTTAAAACAGCTAATGTGGGGAATTGCCTGCAGGAGTTCAAACAGACGATCACGGCGTTTCCAAAACTCCATGCGCATATTCTGGATGGAATCATCTTCTTCGTTCAACGCCGTCACACAGGCCTTTTGAGTGATTGAATTCACGCAGGATGTGCTGTGTTCCTGCACTCTGCCCGCGGCGGCAATAATGTGAGAGGGACCCGCGGCATAACCAAGACGCCAGCCGGTCATCGCGTAAGCTTTTGACACTCCGTTGATCACCACGGTGCGTTCTTTAATCTCGGGGCTCAGAGACGCGATGGATATATGCTTGGTATCGTCATAGACCAATCTTTCATAGATCTCGTCCGAAATCACCAGGATATCGTGTTTTACGCATAGCTCCGCGATCGCGCTCAGTTCATCCCTTGTGTACACCGTTCCGGTAGGGTTGTTGGGCGAGTTCAGCATCAATACTTTGGCACATGGGCTGGCCGCGATTGCCGCAGCCAAATCCTCAGCTCTCAGTTTGTAGGCATCTTCTTCGCGGGTTGTGATGTATACAGGAACCGCGTCAGCCAGCAAAGCCTGATAGGGATAGCTAACCCAGTACGGGCTGGGGATCAACACCTGATCATCGGTATCGCAGGCAGCGATAAGGATGTTTATGATCGAGGCTTTGGCTCCGGGTGACACCAGAATGTCTTTTGGAGAGTATTCCAGACCGTTATCCCGCAGCAGTTTTGCGCAGATAGCCTTCTTCAGATCAGGTATGCCCGCATTGGCGGTGTAACGAGTGAAATTGGCATCCAGCGCTTTGTGAGCTGCTTGCTTGATGTAATCCGGAGTGTTAAAATCCGGCTCTCCCACTCCAAAGCTGATTACGTCGATACCCGCTTCCTTCATCTGCCCCGCTTTTGCGGATAGACTCAAGGTCGGCGAGGGCTTGATCAATTTGGTACGATTGGACAGCTTGATAGCCATCTTTTCCCCCTGTATGTTTTATTTTTTTGACATCAGTAACACGAGGATCGCTGTATTGAAGATATCCTCTGTGGAGCATCCGCGGGATAAATCGCAGATCGGGGCAGCCAATCCCTGGATGATGGGTCCGATGGCTTCATATCCACCCAGTCTTTGCACCAGCTTGTAGCCGATGTTCCCAGCTTGCAGATCGGGAAACACCAAGGTATTGGCGCGTCCGGCCACATTGCTGCCAGGAGCCTTGCTCTTTGCCACTTTCTCCACGATGGCGGCATCCAGTTGCAATTCACCATCATAGGCAAAGTCCACCTTGCGGCCATCCAGAATATTCCTGGCAGAACGTACTTTTTCCACCAGTTCATGATCCGCGCTACCCTTTGTAGAAAAAGACAGCAGCGCCACGTAGGGCTCATCGCCCAAAATGGAACGTCTGGTTTGAGCGGTGGAGCTGGCAATATCCGCCAGTTGCTCATCCGTGGGATTTGGCACCACTGCGCAATCAGCAAAGAGGTAGGTGTTTTCGTTTTCACGCGGGGATACCATGATGAAGGTGGAGGAAACGGTTTTGAGCCCAGGCATCACACCCACTACTTGCAGAGCGGAACGGAGCACGTCAGCCGTGGTATTGGCCGCTCCGGCAACCATGCCTGAAGCCTGGCCCTCGCGAACCATCATCGCTCCATAAAAGAGCACATTCTGCATCGTGGCAAGCGCCTGTTCCTTAGTAATACCCTTTTCTTTGCGTTTTTCAAAGAAGATGTCGGCAAAGCGTGCCGTATCCGGGGAATTGGCAGGATCTATCATTGTGCATCCCGCAAGGTCAAGGTTTAGTGCGGCAGCATCTTTCTTGATGCTCTGAGGATCACCGAGCAGGGTCACACGGGCCAGTTTCTCTTGTATCATCATTGCAGCCGCGCGCAGTGTGCGCTCGTCGGTGGCTTCGGGTAACACAATGTTGCCACCGATTGCGGTGGCGCGTTGTTTTAAAATTTGTAAGATGTGCATTTATTCTCCAATTTCGTTATCTACTACAATCAAGCTGATATCGGCAACGCGCATAAACTCTGCTCTTACTTCGGCCAGTAGCGCGTAGCGATTCGCCCGCAGACGGGCATCCTCACAATTTACCAATACATCGTCAAAAAAATTGTCGATGCGGATGCCAAAGGCCACAAGATGCCTAAAAGCAGATGCATAGTCCAGCTCTACCAGAGCTTGACCGATCTCGGCCCGTAAGTTGCTCAGACCGGTGAATAGATCCTGCTCGGCACCCGGTTCCAGGAGCGTACTATCCGTCGCTCCAAAATCCCGGACATCGGCAATGATGTTTGCCACTCGCTTAAATCCAATCACCAGGCGGATGAAGGATTCTTCCTTCTTCAGAGCATCCAGAGCTTTGGCCTTTGCTATCAGATCATCCAGAGAGGCATAGCTGGTTTGCATCACAGCCGCCATAACGTCGTAAGCAATGCCGGATTCTTTAAGCAGCCAGACCACACGCTGAGCAAAGAAGCTCTTCACGTTATCCTCTGCCTCAGCCTTTAGCTGCACCTTATCGGATAGCATATGCAAAGCATGCTCGATCAGACTTGTAAGATCCACCTGCCATTTACGAGCTGCCAGGATTTGCACGATTCCACCAGCAGCCCTTCGCAGGGCAAAAGGATCCGCGGAACCTGTGGGCATCATTCCGATTCCGATGATGCCAGCCACAGTATCCAGCTTGTCTGCCACAGCGCATATGGCTCCGCTCAAACTCTGAGGCAGAGTATCGTTACTGCCCCGTGGCATATAGTGTTCATAAATCCCTTCTGCCACTTCCGGATCTTCTCCGGACACTATAGCATACTGCTTACCGATGTAACCCTGGAGTTTCGTGAATTCCTTTTCTCCCAGCATCAGGGTTACCAAATCTGCTTTACAGAGCTGAGCGGTTCGCAGAGCCCTATTTTTAATCTCTTGAGGGAAAGAAAGTGAATCGCAGATATACGCGCTGAGCTTCAGCAACCTGTCAGTCTTATCCGCCAAGGTGCCCAATTGGGATTGAAACACCACTTCAGATAAATGCGCGCAATAGTTGTCCAGGGGTTTTTTACTGTCCTCCGTAAAGAACCACATGGCATCTTCCAGCCTTGCCCGCACCACTTTTTCATTACCGGCGCGGATAATCCCGGAGTGCTGGGGATCGCCGTTACTGATGAAGACAAACTTGTTTGCCAGTTTCCCATCCCCGTCGTATACAGAAAAGTACTTCTGATTCTGACTAATCGTTGAGGTGATAATCTTTTCAGGCAAACGTAAGAAATCAGCGTCGAAGCTCCCGACTACCGCCGTGGGGTACTCCACCAGGTTGCACACCGTTTCCAGCAAGCGTTCATCCTTCACCACCCGGAAGTCTTCGCCAGCAAACAGACTGTCCATCTGTTCAGTGATCATCGCGCGCCGTTGATCCCGGTTCACCACCACGCGAGCTTCCAGCAAAGCTTTTTCATAGTGATCGCAGTCCCTGACCAGAACCGGCTCTTCCAAATTGAGATAGCGGTTGCCAAAACTGTAGCGGGACGCTTTAATCGTATAAAAATCCAAGTCGATCACCGTGTCGTCCCAAAGGGCAAGAATCCACCTGATTGGTCTCGAAAAACCCAATGCCCTGTCATTCCAGATCATCCGTTTGGGCAGCGGCATCTGCATGATCGCGGTGGGGATCCACTCTTTGAGGATATCCAGGGTCGCTAGTCCTTTTTGCACAAAGCGCACTGCCAGGAAATCACCTTTGGCGCTATGCTCGGTAAAAATGTCATTAGCACTCGCTCCGGTTTTCTTTAAAAACCCCAATCCCGCGGGGCTCAATTCTCCCTGGGCAGTGTAAGCGATGCTGATCGCGGGACCTATTTTTACAATTTCCGCATCTTCCTGGCAGGCAGGTAATCCTCCCACTATCAGGGCCAGGCGCCTGGGCGTGGAAGCCATGTATAGACTTGTGAAACCAAGCGAATTGCTCTGTAGAGTTTTGCGCAATGCCGTTCCAAGGTATTCAATCGCCGGAAGAATCACATTGTCCGGCAGCTCTTCAGTTCCAAGTTCAAACAAAAATGAATGCAAGCGTATCTGTCCTTTCAAAAAGTATCAGGGTTAAAAATTGTAGCGCAGCGTCAGCTGATTCGTAATGCCCAGATCGCCGTATGATGCCAGGGCGTAATCCAGATCCAAATCCCTGATCTTCCAGCCCAAGCCCAGCGACAACCCGCTTGTGTAAGCCAGCCATCCGCCAAGATTGTAATCGGCAGCATTGCTCCGGAAACCGCCTCTGAGAGTAAGCGCCGGATTCAGTTCGTGTTCTATTCCCACGCGAGCAACGATGTTTTCCCCGGCCGCTTTGCTGAGATCAAGCGCAGCCAGTAGGGATTCTTTCATCTGCATGGAGATCCCGGCCGTGTAAGTGGTCGGCAGAGATTCACCATGTTTGGTATCTGTATAATAGGAAGTCTGAAATCCCAAATTGCGAGCGCTAAGGCCAACCTTGATCTTTTCGTTCACCGTATGGTGCAGGATTCCCACATCGATCAAGAGGGCTGATGCCGAGACGTCGTCTATGCTGTCATACACAAATTTCACGCTGCCACCCAGATCCAGAGCCGGACTGATAAATCTCGCCCCGGTCACAGATACCACCAGATTCTGCGCCCCAAAGCTCTCTCCGGTCTCGATCAATTCTCCGGTGCTGCTGATCTCAGTGCGATCGATGCTTCCACTATTCCAGTAGCGCAGGCTGGCCCCATAGGCTGCAAAGCGATTTTTGGGATACACGTAGCTAACGCTGCCGCCCCCGCTGCCCACCAGATGATCCATGACGCTGGTGGCAACGCTGCGTTGTCCCGCTTCCAGTATTGCTGCGGGATTGAAATCCAGGGCGTCCGCATTTTTGGGAATACCGTTAACCGCTCCACCCATCGCCGTGGTTCTGGCGTTATAGAAGAGCTTCAAGGTGTCAAAACCCGTGGTCCCGGCATTCTCATTTTGAGCCGCCAGGGGCATCAGGCTAATTAGACAGAGACTTGCCAATAGTATCTTCAATTGCGTGTACATAATCATATAGCTCCATATCGGTGCTTGCTTGTAGCAGGATGGTCCTGTTCGCTTCTTGCCGCAGATGCTCGGATAAGTTGCGCAGGATTTGCATGTATTGATGGTTAGAGTTTTGGGGTACGGCAATCATGAAGATCAGATTTACCGGCTGGGCGTCTACCGAGTTAAAGTCGAGTGGATTCTCCACCTTGCAAACAGCTATCCGCAAGCAGTTTACGGTCAGGTCCCGGGCATGCGGAATGGCTATCCCGCGTCCGATCCCGGTGCTCATAATCTCCTCACGACCCTTTACTGCCGCGAGATAACGGTCTGGAAAACTCAGACATCCGCTTTCCGACAACAGGTCGGCCATATAGTTCAGACAGTCGCCTTTGGATTCGAATCTTTCTACGATTCTGGCCAATTCTGGCTTGAATAGTGTGCTCATCTTCTACCCAATCATTTTTGTAAATCGCATTCTTTTTTTACCCCCCAATAGCGTCAATCAATTTTTCCCCCCAGCAGCAGGGTAAACGTGCTGCCGTGGTTCAGCTTACTTTCCACCTTTACTTCAGCTCCGATCAACCGGGCAAAACTGCTCACCAGGATCAGGCCCAAACCGCTGCCTGATTCATTTGCAGTGCCATATTGACGCAATTCGTTGTCTATCCGGAAGATCTTTTCCAGATGTTTGCGAGCTATCCCAACACCGTTATCGATTACAGATATCTCCGCTCTACCTTCATACTTGCGCAGTACCACTTTCACGCTGCTCTTGGGATATGAGTACTTCAACGCATTGGAGATCATATTTCGCAAGATCGAGGTGAGTAGCCTGAGATCGCACTCCACCATCATATCGCTATCCTGCTCTATCTCCAGCGCAATCCCCTTTTGGGAAGCCGCCCTGGCATGATGATCCACCGCGTAAGAAATCGCTTTAGTGAGGGAGACAAACTCGGTCTGACACTCCAGCTCTCCAGATTGCAAGCGAGCCCAATCCAGAAGGTTTTCCAATAATGTATAGATACCCCGCGCGGCAGAATTGACCTGCAGCATGGCGTCTTCGATCTCGCGGGCATCGAACTTCTGATAGTTTTCGGAGATAAACTCCGATAGTGAGATGATGGCATACACCGGATTCTGCAAATCGTGCGCCAGCAGAGAAAAAAACCTGTCTTTCGTGGCATTTAATTCTGCCAGATCATCGGCTGCTTTTTGCAGGTTGTCTTCAGCGTTCCTGCGCGCCGAGACATCGGTGATAAACCCATCCAAATAGATGGGATTCATATTCTGGTCGTAAACCGCGTTACCCTTTTCCCAGACCCATTTGGTTACCCCGGATTTTGTGATAATGCGGTATTCCATCTGGTACTGAGTGTGGTGTTTTACTGCCGACAGAATGGTCTCGCGCACTCTATCCCGGTCTTCCGGATGTGTGATGACGTCGTAGCTAATATTCTTGGCGTATAGCATATCTCCAGCCTCATACTCCGTGAGTTCCACGGAACCCTCAGACAGGAACAGCATCGTGAAGTTTTCATCAAACTTGCATCTGTATGCCATACCCGGCAGATTGTGCATCAAGTTTGGCAACAGCTCCGGTGAAATGCCTCGCAGATTACTTCTGGCATCTTGATTTGGGACATCCATATCAGTAACGCTCTCTTTTTTCTCCATACTATGCAAAAGACAGGAAAGCGCAAAAGATGTCAAGCTGGAAATTACCCTGCCGTCAAACAGTGAGTAGATGGAGATGCGTTACGCGAATGGATAGGACGCAGTTTGGACTGATGAAACGGGTCTACACCGATTTTCTGGCTATGCGTTATGCGTTATGCGTTATGTGTTATGTGATACCTTTTCAATCTGCCATGCCTCAGGTAGTCAACATATGATCGCTGTGGCAAGCAGGAGCTTGCCGCCCCGTGTAAACTCCCTTCGTGCCCTCTTCTACATCATATTCATCTCGAGAGCCGGTCGAACACCGGTCATACAAAGGTATGAGTATTGTTCGACCGGCTCACGGGAGGCGCATGAGCCAGAAGTAGGCAAGGTATAGGGACAAGGCCTTAGTGCTGAAGGTCATGGCTGCCAGGCTCTTTAGGGCAGCACCACCAGTTTCCCGGTATTGCGGATGCCTGCGCTGCCATAACTGTAAATGTAAGTTCCCGCGGGAAGATCGAAGCTGAGGGTTTTCTCCTCTCCGGGGTACAGATGGGAGCTGTGGATTCTTTCGCCTTTGATGTTGTAAAGCCGGAATTCGCCCGCGTTCCTGGCCAAAGACTTTAACTTCAGCTCAGCCGATGCGCGGAGGGGGGAAGGATAGACCTTGATAAGTGTTTGTGGCACAGGCGCGATCTGATCACTTACGGATACTGGTTCCACGTCCATTTTGATGTCAGAAGGCATCATCCCCACTGTAAATGTGGATCTGGGGCTTAGGTCTGGATTTAAAACTGACACTTGCGCGTTTGAACCCCAATTGGGATCTACCAGTGCGATCATCCCAGCCGTGCCTGCCAGGTCAGAAACGGCATAAGGCAGGGGATCGCTGGCAGGATTGAGCGCACTGAATGTATTGGCGTCGTAGCTGTATAAGCTGTAGCCGCTGCCATCCGCCACATAGGCCAGGCCCTGCCCATTGATCCAGATATTGCCAGGAGAGCCTCCGATGGGCACTATATGGGCAACTTCATCGGTTTCGGAATCTATTACATAGATCTCGCCGGGCGCATCAGTCCAGTTTCCAGTGCAGGAGACATGCACCATGCCGTCAAACAACCTTATGTACTGCGGATTCAGACCAGTTGTGATCGTTTTTACCACGGAAAAAGACGCCAGATCAATCACCGATACGGAACTACCCGCGTAGTTCTGCGCATAGTTGCCTGCATTGGTCACATACAGCTTCCCATTGGCGATCGCCATGGCTTCGGGCGCGGTCCCGACCGGGACCGATGCCAGCACTTGCCCGGAGGAGGCATCCAGCTTGTACACCATTGCAGTAAAGAGTCCGCTTACATAGATGTAGTCCTCATGTATGATCGCGTCCCAGGGATTACTGCCGATGGCAATAAAGTGATTTGCCAGGGTTGCCCCGCTGGTTTTGGAAATCTTGCGCAGCGAGTTGTCACCGGAGTTTACCACATAGAGATAATCGTCGGTCACCAATACCTTATTGGGCACGTTGCCGAGCTGCGCGAAGCTATTGTTTACGGTGTTTGTACTAAGGTCAATCCTGCTGAGAGTTCGGGATTGAGAATTTAGCACCCAGATGACATTTGCGGCAAAGAGAATGGGGCATAGCGTCACCAGCATCAGGACAATCGAAAGTCTTTTCATTTTTGTTCACCTCGTTTATTGCTGTGACTTGAGATGAACATCTGCGCAAATCCCTCTCTCCGTGGATCGCGATCAGCACTTGTTGGCAGGTTTCCTGGCTCGCAGCGGTTGGCCATTGCTGGCCTATGCCCTGCCTTCCCGTCAGATAAATGACAGTGACATGGCAAACCTTTATTGCTGCATACAGTGGCGGAGGCCGCTTCGTTTCACGAATTCCCTATTACCTGTGTATAGCACCATCAAGTCACATGAGTATCTTTTTTTTACCTGGTGAATATGTCAAGGTATTCCCTGCTTATCCACGCCCAAATCGCGTCGCACTTGAGCTCAGATTCTATAGCTCAGGCTGAGTTTCAAGCTCCAGTTAAATCCCGGTTGGGGAATGTAGGCATAGATCTCATAACGTTCATTCAGCAGGTTATTTAGCCCCGTCTGTACTCCCAGTTCCCAGTCTGCAATGCGGAACTTTCTGAGCAGATCCAGATCCAGATTGGAAAAGCCCGGCAGGGGATCGATCAGATTGTCTGCAGTGCTGAATTGCTCTCCCGTGTAGCTCCACGAGAGAGTACAAGCTCGCTGTTCGTCGGCGATCTTCAGTGCGATCTGGGCCTTTTGCTTTGGCGTGTAGCTTAAGAATTTGCCAAAGCTGGCCGAGGGACTGCCATCTGCTGCCCTGGAATAGTCTTTGGCTTCGGTAAAAGTGACTCCGCCTTTCAGGGACAGCAGTCTATGAAGCTGCCAAAAGGCTTCCAACTCATAGTTTCTGATCTTCGCTCTGCCTACATTGAAGGGCTGCCACCTGCTACCAAAGAGAAAGATCTGCCGCCATTGGATCAGATCGTCTATCTCGCTGGCATAGTATGCCGCACTCAATTTCCATCCCGGATGCTCCAGACCTGCGTTCACGTTATAGCCCCAGGATTTTTCGCTCTTCAGATCCGGATTTCCCTGCGTCTCGCTATCTCCGATCCAGTACATATCGTACAGGGAAGGTAAGGAAAACCCGGTCCCGATGCTGCCATTGAAGCTGTATTTTACCCCGGCCTCATAGCTGAAACCGTGTTCCAGACGCCAGGTATCATAAGCCTTGTCCTCTGCCCAATCTCTGCGGAGCGACAGTCTGGTATCGGCATTAACGATGTGGATCGCGTACTTTTGCGCCGCGCGCAGACCAACGGCCAGATTGTCCCGGCTGCCCGATACTTCGCTATGCTGATCGTGCTGGATGAAGCGATAATCCATGGTTTTATATTCCGCAATGCCTTCCAAACTGCTCTGCCGGAGGCTGTAAGCGGTTCTGGCTTGTCCGCCGTAGTTGGTCTGCCTCTGAGCGTAATGATTGTGATAGATGGGATTGGAGGATGCCAGATTGCGAAATGCGCTGCCATCGCTGTGATGAAAGACTTTCACTTCGCCCATCAGCCGATCCCCTTGCAAGGTGTATGCCCCCTGATGATACCAGTGGCTTCCGCTCATACGGGAATCGTCGTAGATATCGGCAAAGTTTATTGGACCAGGCAACTGGCGGATGAATGAGCCTTGATTCAGGCTGTACTCAAAGCGGCTTTTGCCCTGTTCATAAGCTCCCTTGAAGAAGATATTATCCGCCTTTTTGGCATTGTGCTTGCGCCAGTAAGCGGAATCGGGATCCCACCAGGCATCATAGG
>JAEWNJ010000118.1 GCA_023392795.1 Candidatus Cloacimonadota bacterium | reverse complement strand
TGGCGATCCCAATTGTCGGTGGTATAGATGACCCTGCCCTCAAGATCGAAGACAGCGATGGTGTCGTTGGCATTTTGGATATAGCTGTAAAGCCGGTCCCGTTCAAATTGTAGCTGTTGGTGATACTCATCCAGTTTCTGCAGGTCGCTCAGGAAATCCGGGTACTGCTGCATCAGTTCCGGTTTGGACATAAAAACACTCTTCAGGCTTTGTAAGGTTGCCGCAAAATCCATCGCTTCACTCCCAAAAAAACTAAAAAAAATACCTGAATCCCGATTCCAGGATCCCGCATACCATTCCATATGATCAGGAGATTATTGTCAAATGCTTTCTTACCCCTTTTTACATGTTTAACAGGATCAAGCTGATAATTAGCAACACCCAGAGGATGAGATCGGAGCGTTCGATGCGCTTTTTCCAGATCACAATATCGCTGATAATGCTCAGCAGCACAATGAGTACCGCCACTAGAGGATAGGCTATTGCCGCTGGCACGGTATCCAATCCCCGCAGGAAGAAAACCGTGGAAAACCTATTGGGAACACCCAGGGCAAAACCGGATAGCAACGCTGAAAGGCCAAAGCGCACCCTGCCCACCAGCAGGGACAATAGAGTATAGACAAACGCGGAAGTAAAGATAAAGTAGACAAAGTATGCCTCGTTGCCGCTGCCCAGTTCCTTGTAGATCTTGGTGGCGGCATCGGTGAATCCGGAAACCGCAAAGAGCAATAGAATCCAAAACAGATTGTGCAAGGCCTTGGGATCACTCTTCCCGGCAAAGGCCAGCAGTCCCAGCACGATTCCGAGGATATTCACCCAGTTCAGCTTCTCCCCAAAGGCGACGAGTGCCATTAACACCGGGATGATCATGGCGATGCGCATCGATCCTACGGATAGCGAAAGCCCATTTACCACGATGCACTTTTGATACACCCAGAAATTGGCCAGGAACAGCGCGCCGGTGAAGATACCGAAACCAAGGTCAAAAGCGCTGAGTGGTGCGGCAACAGCGGGCAGGGTAAAGAAACTGAACAGCGAGGCCACAAAGTAATTCCCCAAAAAGACGGGCAGCATGCTGATCTCGCCCTTCTTGCCCAGTACCATCAGGAAATTGGCAATCAGCACCGAACACAGAACGCTAAGGCCGAGCCAGATCATTGCAAAAGAGCTTTGTCCTGCAGATAAACTTCCGTGATGTCTTCCTCATACATGGCGCCCGGCTTCATATAGCGCAGGGCTGAGATCTGCATCTGATAAAGGATGAAATCCGGATCAGCGGCATCCTGCCAATAGTCATACAGGAACTTCGCGTGATCGGCAATGGCCTTTCTGACCGTAAGATCCCGTTCCTCGCGCATCATCCCTTCGCCTTTCAGATAGCCCGTGCAGCCTTCACCGGGGATTATCAAGCTCCAGATCGCATGGGGATTGGCCTTCAATTGCGCGGTCTTGGCATCATTGGCACCGGTGGCAAACCAAAATCCCCCGGCATAGTAGATCATCGTCATCGGTCTCAGTTTTGGGTATGCGCCCTCCACGGTGCCCACATGCACCATCTGCAAAGTCTTCAACATCTCACTCAGCTTCATTTAAGCTCCTGGATGGGTAGATAATACCGGTTAAAACGACGGACCAGGTAGAGCCTGATAGCCACGAAATCCGCCAGGGTTACCGCCGAAAAGATCGCTGCCATCACCATCATCTGATACTTGATGGCCACAATGGCCGATGAACCTCCCAGGATCTGACCGGTCATCATGCCGGGTAGGCTGACCACGCCCATGGAAGCAATGGTCAAAAGCTGCGGCAACAGCGATGCTTGCATGGCTTTACGAAAGGGCGGCAGCGCTGCTTCCCACAGGGTGGCGCCCAGGCTTAGCCTGGTGTAATATGCCTTCCAGTTGTCGCTGAGGCCACTCTCAAAGCGTTCCAGCGCCAAGGCACAGCTATTCATGCTGTTACCCAATACCATGCCATAGATGGGGATCACAAACTTCGCCGAGAACAAGGGATCGGGGCGCACCACCATGAAAAGGATCCATGGCATCACCACCAGGGAGGCTGTCCCCAAGGCAGCAAACAGGACGGGAACCAGGATGCGGCGCTGAAACCTCAGTCTCCCCCTCAGGGTCATGATGGCATTTACCAGCATTACTGCCACCCAGAGAAGGGTGAGCCGCCAGTCTTCCTGATCCAGGAGGAACTGCAACCACAGGCCAATCAGCGCCAATTGTCCGATCATCCTGCCAAAGGAGATCAAAAGCTGTTTGCTTAGTTTTAGCTTTAGTTGACTAAATATCATCAGAGGAAAGACCAGGAGCAGCATCGCCAACAGCAGGCCAATATAGCTGATATCCATCATTTCACCTCTCTATTGTCGGTCAGGGTTCCGCCCGCAATAGTCCAGCTGCGTTGCCAGCGATCCTGCCACAGAGGATCATGCGAGATGGCGATTACGGTGCCGGGGAAGTTCGTGAATATACAGTCTGATATGATGCCTGAAGTCTTTTGATCCAGGGCAGAAGTGATCTCATCCAGGAGCAGGATTTCAGGATTTAGCTGCAAGGCACGGATCAGGGCAATGCGTTGTTTTTCTCCGCCGGAAAGCTGATCTGCTTTTTGTCCCAAGTAGCTTTCGGACAGTTCAAATGCATGTAAAAGCTCGCTGACCTTCCGCTCCCGCCCATTCAGCTCGCGTTTCTTGATGGCGTGATAGCCGAGAGCTTCGTCCAGGACTTCCTGCACCGTTCCTTCGCCCAACCAGGGTTCCTGCATCACCATTACAATGCGGCTGCGCAATATGTGTGGCGGGTAATCGGTGAGGGCTTTGCCTTCAAACCGGATCTCGCCATGATAGCTGAGATTCATCAGATTCAAGGCATTGAGCAGGGAGCTCTTACCGCTTCCCGTAGCACCAACGATCAAGATTCGTTCTCCGCTGTGAACTCCCAGATCGATGTCCGATATCAGATGCTTCTTCTCGTAGAAGAGCCTGGATATCCTGATGCTAAGCAAATCAGTCACTATTTCTCCTTATTGTACTCTGGCAGGGGGGTTACGATATCTTGCAACCGGCGATGGAGGGCAGCCACCTGGGCGGAGCGTTCATAATCCTGCAAAACCGCAGATATCTTCAGCTTGGCACTACGCGGCAGAAAGAGCTCACTGAGGCAGGCTTTGATGGCACTCACCGATTCCATGGGGCAGATATAGTTATGCCCGCAGTGTCTCAGCAGATCAGCCGCTTCGCCATGATGGGGGACCAGGGCGAGGATTGGCCTGCCGATCCGGATGTACTCAAAGACTTTTGAGGTCAGCGTTCCTTTGGGGCTGCTGGAATTGATCAGCAGGATCAGGGCATCGGCCTTCTGCATTTCCTGCAAGGCGTCATGGTGGCTGAGCATGGGTAACACGCTGATCATCTCCCCAATTCCGCTATGCTCGATTTCTTCGTAAACTTCACGGTTGAAGCTGCCATAGAGCTTGATCTTCAGGTTTGCCGGAGTAAGCACTTCACGTTCCAGTTCCAGCACCGCCTGATAGAGGTACTTCAGGGAGCGGCGGGCGTAGACATTGCCAAAATAGCAGAGGCTAAACTCATCGCTGGAGGGGGCACTCTCCACCAAATCGCCAAAATCGGCTTCATCATGCCCGTTGTACAGCACAAAGCTGCGCTCTTTGATGCCAAAGGGAAAGTGTCTGTCCAAATCCTCCGCGATGCCTTTGGTGGCGCAAACCACCAGGCTGGCATGCTTCAGGATGCGTTTCTCCCAGGCTACAGAGTAGGCACGTTTCAGGCGGGAACCCATCAGATCGTAATCGCTGAGCAAGGTCCAGTAATCCCGGTAATCCACCACGAGTGGCAGCCCGGATTCTTTGGAGAGCCGATAAGCCGCCAGTGCGGAGGAAAAAGGGCCGCAGGATACAAAGATCAGATCAGGATTTTGCTCTTTGATGATCTTCCTGCCGGCTTTTATCAGATAGGGCAGCCAGCCGATCTTTTCGTCGATCGGGTAGAGGCGCCGGATCAGCAGTTTGAGGCGTTCCGGGCTTTGTTTATAGATGGCTTGAGAGCGTGCTCTATTCCCCTTCAAGGCCTTTTTTAACAGCGCCATGGGATCCAGCGACGGCGTGCGGGTGATACTTGCCTCAGTCTGCAGTGCCAATAGTGAATCGTCGTAGTAAGCGTATTCGATGTCATCCACCGTCACCAGATGAATCTCGGCGCCGCACTGCTGCAGGTATTTCACCGTTTTCAGGTTTCTGAGAGCCGCCGGACCGCCCAAGGGAGGGTAAAAGTATGAAATATACAGGATCTTCATGTGATTTTGCGGATCAGATCAAATAGCTTTGGCTCCAGCGATTCCCAATTGAACCGGGTTTCAGCGATTTCTTCGCAGCGTTTGCTCATGGTCTCATACTCATTTGGCGGCAGATCCAGCATCCTGGAGATGGCATTGGCGATGTCCAGAGTGTGATAGGAGGATAGTGTCCCAAGCTCATTGTGTTCGATCAGGCTTTTCATCAGCGGAGTTTTGATGCTGATCACCGGTAGGCCGGCTGCCAGGTATTCCAGTACCTTCAGCGGAGTGGCGAGGCTGATGCGCTTTACCTTGGGATTGAAAAGCCAGAGTCCGAAGCGGGAACGCTTTAGCAAGAGTCCGATCTTTTCGGCAGGGATCCATTCCTGATAGTAAATAATGGCATTGAGGTTATAGCTATTGATGCTGCGATGAAACTCCGCCTCCACCGCGGGATCGTGAAACTTGCCCAGGATGAGGATGTTCAGCCGGGGGTATCTACTTTTCAGGATACTGGCGACTTTCAGGATCTTAAAGATGCCGCGGTCGCGGGTCAAGCCACCGGCATAGATCAGGTCAAAACTCATTTCGCAAAGCTGCGCCAGGGCTCCAGGCACGTCACATTGATAGTCCCATACGTTTCTCACCGGATAGTTTGGCAGCACGAGGTAGCGCTCATCATGCGCCCGGGAGCCAAGGAGTTGATTGAGGACTTCCTGATTCACCGAGGTTACCGCATGCGCTCTGCCTGCCAGAAAGCGCTCAAGACCGAGATAGAGTGCCTTCACCACAGGACGCCAGAGCCAGAAGGAACGCTCGGCATGAGCATCGGCAAAAAACTCGTGGATGTCCATAATCAACCGCAGTTTTAGCTGCTTTTTCAGGATGATTCCCACAATCATGGTAAGCGGCTCCACACAGATCAGCACATCAGGCTTGATAGCTTTGACCTCATGGTAAAGCTGAGGTAGAGCTTTGATCGGGGAATTGGCATCCACCACTATCTGATAGGGATTTGCACTGGAATTCACCATCCCGTTGGTCGAAATGACATGCACCTCACCCAATTGCTTCAGGCTGATGCCAAGCTTGTAATACAAACGCACATCGTTTGTGGGATGGGAATTTGAGATAATGCATATCTTCATCGCAGTCCTATTCCTTTACAGATATGCAAAAGGGACTTGTGGCACTTTTGTGTCAAGCAAAACCTTGTTTTTAGAACAAACAAAGGGAGTTGTAAACTATCACCCAATTTGCCGTGCCCGTCTCACCTGGACAAGTGGGGATACCGCTTTTTGAGTTGCGGAGATATGACGGACTAAGTTTAGACTTGGACATCGGCAGTTTTGGATGTTTCGTGACGGCAGTGTAGATGGAGAAAGCAATCCCTTCACCGCCTGAGTCCCATGGGGACGCCAGTTCAGATAGAAAAAGGCAATCCCTTCACCGCATGAGTCCCATCGCCCTGAAGCATGCAAAAGGCAAAAAAGACATAAATCACATATCAAGGGGAGACCCTGACGCAGCGGAAGCCCGTAATGTCGCCCACGTCCGCCGGAGCGTCGTTGACACGACTCGAAGCGGTGCATTGTGCGGCATTTCTTATCCAGCTACCGCCACACTTCACACGTTCGTAACCGCTGGTAGGACCATGCGGGTCAGTCTGTGCGTCAGTGGGATAGAAGAGGCCATATTTGTCCCAGCACCATTCATACACATTTCCGCTCATGTCAAAGATGCCAAGCTCATTGGAGGCCTTGCTGCCTACCGGATGTGTGGTGCTGGCGGAATTGGTATGGTACCAGCCAACTTCGTTCAGATCATTGCTCCCGCTATAGGTGTAATTGTGAGTCTGATTACCGCCCCGGGCGGCAAACTTCCATTCCATCTCTGTTGGCAAGCGATAGCCATTGGCAGTCCAGTTGCAGTTTACATTGCGGTGGTTGTTATCAATTTCGTTCCATCTCTCAGGCCAGTCACTGGGATTGGTGCCATAATCGTCACCATCAATATAGCTGTAGCATGGCGTTAGCCCTTCCTTTATACTCCGCCGGTTGCAGTATTCGATAGCATTGAACCAGGATACTTGCTCCACCGGACCATGGCTAACAGATGTGAAATGAGAAGGATTGGTATCCATTACCGTTTGATACACAGTCTGGGTTACCTCGTATGTGTCTATGTAGAAGGAGGACAGAGTAACATCAGATGTGCCGTTATTGAAGGTACCGCCTTCCACATAGACCATGTCAGGAGCGTTTCTGACGCAGCGGAAGCCCCTTGTCTGGTGCATATCGGTCGGATTGCGCGTAATACGATACGAAACGGTGCATTCGACGTCATAGCTCCAAAAGCCACCACCGCGTAGCACACGGTGCCAACCGCTGGTAGGACCATGTGGATTGGTCTGTGGGCCACTGGGATAGCCGCCATAATTGTCCCAGCACCATTCCCATACGTTACCGCTCATGTCATAGATTCCAAGCTCGTTGGAGACCGGGGTAATGCCAACCGAATACACCGTGTAGCCATTGTTGTCTTCGTACCAGCAGAAGTCTTCCCACAGATCATTGCCCCCGCTGTAGGTGTAGCCCTGTGACTGGTTCCCACCCTTGGCGGCAAACATCCATTCCATTTCAGTAGGCAAGCGATAGCCATTGGCAGTCCAGTTGCATCTTACAGTAGGATCATAGGAGTCACTGGTGTTCCAGCCGGTTGGCCAGTTATCGGGATTAGTGCCATAATCGTGACCATTATTATAGCTGTAGCAGGGGGTAAGCCCTCCCTGCATGCTCCGCCGGTTGCAGTATTCAATGGCATTGTACCAGGATACATTGTACACAGCACATCTATCGCTTACTCCATATGTAAAACCAGTATCCCTTGGATCAGGATCCCAGGTCCCCATCACACCACGATAATCAGCCTGAGTGATCTCATATTTGTCTATGTAGAAGGAGGACAGAGTGACCATGACCTCAGGATCTGGATAAGAACCATTGCTTTCCTGCCTGCTGAAGGTGCCGCCGTCCACTCTGATAAATGTATAGAATTGGTGTTGATCTTGGGTGGGGTTATCCCGGGCGATCACTCTCAGCTTATAGTAAGGGCCCAATTCTATGGCTGGGGTTTCAGCTCCGGGTTGCCAGATGATCTGTTTACCGGTGCCGGGAGAGACGTGGTCGCCATATCCCGTTCCGCTGAGGGCAGTGGGAATGATCTTATAGCTTGCGCCATTATCATTAGAAACCAATACCGTTATCTCGCAATCCCCATCTGCTGATAGGTCATAGGAGATGTTCACCTGTCCCGAAACCGGTGTAGCAACTACATTTCTTACTCCAGGAACCGCAGCAAAAGCCAGGACGGCGATGAGTACATATACGCAAATCAATACTATCTTTTTCATCTCTTCTTCCCTCATTTCAGCAGAACCATTTTCTGGCTGCTTATGGTTTTACCGGAGCGCATCACCACCTGATAAACTCCGCTGGAGAGTGCTTTCCCCCTGGCATCGGTGCCTTCGAACAACCAGCTGTACTGTCCGGCTGCATCATGAGCTGTCTGATGTGTTTTTACAAGCTGCCCGCGGGCGTTGAATACCTCAATCTTTACGGAAGCCGGGCTCTTAAGCTGATAGGCGATGGTGGCGCTGGGATTAAAGGGATTGGGATAGATAGATTTTAGGCCAGTGAGCAGCGGAATTTCCGGAATTCCGGGATCACTTCCCAGATTGATCAGGATGGATACGGGCCCATGATAAGCCTCCGAGCCATCCAAATCCAGGCTATTCAGCCAGTAATAGTAGGTTCCGGCTTCCAAAATCTCTTCATCGGTAAACTCATAGCGATACTCACTGGAGGTGTTGGTAGCGTTGATCAGACCTGAGACCAATATTGCGTTACCGATAGCATTGGTATTAGCACGGTAAACGTAATACCCGGTGAGATTGGTTTCAGACTGGGAAACCCAGCTTAGCTGGGCCATACCAGTCGCTGTAAGCGAAACGGTAAACGTGCTTAACTCCACGGGCAAAGTATTCTCGGTGATAGTAAATGTGTTTGATTCACCGAATCCTGTGAAGGCACACATTGTTGCTGATCCCAGGATCAACGCGAGAACAAGAAATGTTGTTTTCATTTACATCTCCTTATTTTTGTAGCGGGTATATAGATGGCATGTTTATACTTCTCCACCATTGGGAGCAGTAAGGAAAAGAGTGGGATCAATGGTGTCGTTGATAACCGCAGCTGTAGTGCCATAGCCTGTAAGCGCCGTCAGCCCGGTGCCAAACATAAACATAAAGCAGATTAACATGGTTGTTTTCATGGGTTCCTCCATGGGAGGATTTAGAATTTTAAGCTATCACACACTATTTACAGAAAAAGCAGGGGGCTCATTTTTGTCAAGTTCTAAATGGTGGCGGGAGTAAACTTTATGGATTCGAGCATATCATGCAATATCATTCGTAGCGAAAGAACCAAGGCCTGTTTGCTCTGTAGTCCTTACCTTGCCTCAATAAAAGTAATTGAGATCCCCAAAAGAGACAAGATTAGCAGCAGAGTGCTGCAGAGATAATGTTTCTGGTTGGCTTTGCTGGCCCATCCAGTTACCTGAGCTTTGCCCCTTTTTCGCGTTTTGTCTTGCCCTCTTCAGGTTCGTACGCCTACCATACACCGGTCGTACAATACTCATAGGTTCGTATGACCGGTGTACGGGAGGCTCATCTCTGGCAAATCAGGTACAAGAGTGAACGGTGAAGAGTGAAGAGTTTGCCGCGGGAAGTCAATAAGCCGGATTCTGTAATCCCGGACAAGCCGGGACCGATGTCTATCCCTCTGGGCCGAAACTCACGCTTCGGCTCAAGCTGCCTACCCGAAAGCGGCGTGGGCGCGCCATAGCTTTCCTATTTGGCATTGCACCGGATAAGGCATTCCTGGCTACCAATGTCACCATCGGTACCGGTGGTCTCTTACACCGCCATTTCACCCTTGCGTGGTGCCACAGGGCACCGCGCGGTTTGTTTCTGTGGAGCTGGCTCTGCATTGCTGCAGCTTCCCGTTAGGAAGTATCCTGCCCATGGTGTCCGGACTTTCCTCTGCGCTTTAGGCGCAGCAGACATCTTTCATTCCCGCGGCGGAAAACAATTTACAATTTACAATGTACAATGTATAATGTACGATTTACAATTAAAGGTAGCGGAGCATTTCCCGGTCAATGACGCCGGCGTAAAGCTCGATGTAAGGCTTTACGGGGCTGATATTGATCTTGGGGAAAAACACTTCTTCGATCTGGAAAAAGCCGACGGAGGCGTTCATTTCCACTTCGATACAGATGGGCTTTTCCTCACCCTTGCGGATCGTGACTTTCTGGATGGCGGCAGCGGAAGTGCGGTGAATATCACCGGGGCGAACTTTGGAAGAGAGGATCATAGGGATGCGGGCACGCCCCTTTTCCATGTCGCTTCCGTCGCCGATCAGAACCAATCCCGCTTCCAGAGAGTGGATTTTATGGCTTGCCATGTGTCCAAAGATCCCTTCAATGGCGATGGAACGCACAGCCGCCTTGATGTTATACTCTTCAGGTCCGTAAATACTGGCCAGTACTTTGTCGATATAGGGAGTTGCCAGTTGGATGCTGAGATATTCATGGCTGTCGCGGGCGATGCTCATACCCATATCATGCATCAAAGACGCCATGATCACGC
Organism: Candidatus Cloacimonadota bacterium; assembly: GCA_023392795.1. Classification (GTDB taxonomy): domain Bacteria; phylum Cloacimonadota; class Cloacimonadia; order Cloacimonadales; family Cloacimonadaceae; genus UBA5456. The sequence continues at coordinate 24,958 of JAEWNJ010000118.1, read as the reverse complement.
CCACCAGAGCGTCATCCGCTGATCCCACGCGTTCCTTTTCCAGATTCATCTTGATGCCCGCTTCATTGAGCAGGCTGAACATCTTGATAGTATTCATGGTGGCCTTGCGCATGTGCACAGGGCCGTGATCGTTGAACCCCAGGCGTTTGATGGAAACGATATTGGCGTATTCCTGCAAAGCCTGGATCTCAGGATCGGTAAAGAGCAATTCCATAGCCTTCAAGGGCTTACCGGTGAGCAGCTTCAGGATCCGTTCTTCCAGTTGTATCTGTTTTATCGATTTATTCATCTTAAGTCTCCTTGTCAGAAGCGGTGCCTGATGCGCATAAACAAGCTGGTGGCTGAGGCCACGATGGCTATCGCCATGGCGATGGTTCCGGAGATCATCAGCGTGTCGAAGATGTAACGCGAAGCCTGTCCGGAAGAGCCATTGATGTAAAATTGCATGGAGTAGTACAGGCTGCGACCCGGCACCAGGGGGATGATCACACACATCACAAACACCGAGACCGGGGTCGCCATCAATCTGGCCACCACTTCCGAGTATATACATACAATGATAATCGCCAGAAAGACAGAAAGCAACATCGACTTTGAATAGAAGAGGATGATGAGGTAGGCTGCCCAGCAGATGCCTCCGCCCAGGCCGGTGAAAAGTACGCGCCAGCCTTTCAGATTGCTGCGCAGGGAAAAGCCGATGATGGCCAAAAGCGCCCAGGCAAATTGCATCAGGGTAAGAAGATCAAAAGGTCTGCCAATCATCTTTAGTACCCCAATAAAGTCCAGAGCTTCAGCATGGTACCGCTGCCGGCTACGATGGCGATCGTAACGATGATGGCTTCCACGCCGCGCGCCGTACCGGAAACCAGATCTCCGCTCATGGTATCGCGAATGGCATTGGTGAGCGCCAGACCCGGCACCAGGATCATGATGCCGCCGATGATGATGTTATCCAGACGGATGAAGGGCACCCAGGTGTCGATGGTCTTTGCCAGCAGCACGATCAGGGCAGAAGCGATGGCATTGAGCAGGAAGTTATTCACCGGCAGCCGCGAGATATATTTCAGGCTGGCGCTGATGATGATGCCGATGAAGAAAGCGATCAGAAACTCGGTCCAGGAACCGCCAAAGAGCAGACAGAAGAAGCCGCTGGTGGCTCCCCCGCAGAGGTTGGTGACCCACATGGGGTAGGGATTTTCCCCGTCGATGCGCCGGAGCTCTTTGAGGAACTCTTTACTCCGGCTCTGAGTGTGCGTCATGATGTGGCATTTATCACTCTGCAAACAATTTACCAATTGGCTCACCTGAGTTATCTTGCCCAGATCGATGCGGCGATTCTCGATGCGTTTGATGCGGGTGGTGATGTTCGCTTCCCCATCGCTGAGCGAGAAGAAGATCCCCGTGGGGGTAACGAAGGATTCGCAATCGTCGTAACCAAAGCCCTCACAGACCTTGCGCATCATCAGCTCCACCCGGTTTGTGGCGCCGCCGCTTTGCAAAATGATGCGTCCGGTTTCCAGGGCCAGTTGGCTGCATTCCTGCAGGTTGATCTTATTCATCCTTGATCTCTTTTGCTTTTTCTACGATCTCGGCTGGCAGTCCCAGAGTCTCCGCGATGCGGATCGCTTCCAGGGGAGGGTTGCTGCCCGGATCTGCTTCCACCAGGCTGTAATCCATCGCTGCGGCAAGAGCTTTGAGCCGGTCTTCCAGGAGAAATCCCAGATTATTGGTCTCACCCATGAAGTGATCCACGCCCTTGATCCGGTAATGCTTGATGCCGGAAAGGTGCGCCGGCTTGGTGTAATGCGTGGCGGCAAGGCAAAAATGCGGCGTAGTGCGCAGGTAGTCCAGCACAGCTGTGGCCAGTGCTTCACCCTCATAGGGATTGGTGCCGCGGGCAAACTCATCCAGCAAGAACAGTCCCTTGCCCTTCTGCCCCAAAGCATTACTGAAGGCCACCACTTCCTTGCCGAAGGACGAGAGATTGTCGTCCTCCTGCTCGTAATTGCAATAAACATAATCAAATATAGGCATCACAGCACTTTGGGCAGGCACTGGAATGGCCCGCCGCGCCAATTCGGCAAACTGCGCCACGCATCGAAGCAGACTGGATTTGCCGCCCATATTCGGCCCCGTGATCAGATTGATGGGGTGATCCAGGCTGATATCCAGGCTCTGATATGCCCGCTTTTGCTTTTGTAAACTGAGTTCCAGCGGCAGGTTTCGGGCGGAGCTGATCACTATCCCGTCCCCGGACTCGCACAGAGTTGGAATGCAGCAGCCATACTTCAGGGTAAAATCTGCCAGCATATAGTCCCAGGCCAGTTCGCTGCAGGTATCTACTGCCATATTGATGAGCTTCCGGTGCTGATGTAATTCGCGGCTGAGCTCACCTCTGATCTGCTCTTCCTCGCATTCAATGAGGTCATTCAGTTTGGCGATCTCTGCTTTAATGGCGTTGCTTTCCGCGGAATCGGCGAGGCTGTAGCTGAGATTCGCCACGCTCTGAGCGCTGAGGACAAAATGGGTGCTGCCACTAAGTTTATTGATGAGATCCTGCTCGTCCCGGGAGAGGCAGAAGCTTTCCTTCAATTTTGGCAGTCCCAGTTCCTCTTTTGCGGTTTCCAGCAAGCTTAGACGGACTTTTTGCAGCTTCAGGTTGCATCGCTGGCGCTCTCTATCCAACCGCAGCAATTCCGGGCTAAACAGGGGTGAGAGCCGAAAGACCGGCAGACCTGACTTTTCGGGATCAAGCAGCGTGAAAACAGGGGTCAGATCGGGCAGGGGATAATGCTGTAAATCGTGCAGCATCGCGTAGGCCCGCATGCTCTGGTAATGGTAGATAAAGCTTTTTATTTCAAAGAGATCGGCCAGAGCGTATACATGCTGGTGCTGCGTTATGGTAAAGGGAGTCAGATGGCTAAAGATATCCTGCCATTTATGCTGTCCGGATTTCTTCAGGCAGGCGATCATATCCGCCCTGGCGGCGTATGCATCGCGCGCCTGGAGGAGCGTAAGGCCGTGTTGGGCAAGCTTCTTACGCTTCACCGTGGCAGTAAAACTGCCCAGGGGTTCGATCAGATCAAAAATCTCCATCATACCCGGGGATGCTGATTTCGGCTTCTTTACCATGCACTGACCTCTCTGCTTGCAAACTTGGTATAGCGATATCAATTCCTGGATATGAGTTCTATTGTCAATCTTTTTGTGCTAAAGGCCGGCTGATACTGCCTCCCGCAGTGGTCAGAACCTCCATGCCCGCCGCTGTCAAGCGCTGCAGTGTCTCCGCGTGAGGAAAGCCATGGACGTTGCTTGCGGTACAGCTTATCCACGCTTCCTCTGCCTTTACGGCATCCAGAAAAGCTGCCGTGGAACTGCCCCGTGAGCCGTGGTGGGGCACTTTGAGTATGTCAGCAGCCAAAAGATCAGGATAATTGGCCAGGAGATAGCCTTCCGCCTCAGCCTCGATATCACCAGTGAAGAGATAGCGACGCACTGTATCATCAAAGCGGCAAACGAGGGAGGCATTGTTTTCATCTGTAGCAGTAAAGCCCTTGTCGGGATGGACTATAGTGAGCGTTTGCTTCCCGAAATGCAGACTCAGAGTATCAGCAAGGGCATGAACGCGGGTGCCGGACAGATCTATCGCGCCGCTCAGCATCTGCCAATCCCTGGAGCTGAAGGCTTGGCGACTGATGAGGATATTCTTCACCCTCAGGCGTTTGCAGATGGCAGCCAAGCCTCCGGCGTGATCACTGTGCAGATGCGTCAGGATCAAATAGTCGATGGTCTTTACCCCGGTTCTTTGCAGCGCGGGAATCAGTTTCTTTTCCGCCCAGGAATCTCCCCCCAGAATGGTGGAATCAGCCAAAGCCGTCTCCGCCCTCTGCGTGCTGACCCCTCCCGTATCGATCATCACCGTGCTGCCATATGAGGTGTGGATGAGGCTGCAATCCGCCGTTCCGGCATTGTACAAAGTGATCCGGTTTCGCGCCCCACGCGGCCAGAAGAAGAGTCCCGCAGCGATCAAAAGCAAGGCCAGGGCATATCTAAAGCGACCCTTTAGACGGGCCTGCATCAGGAGCATGAGTGCTACGAGCACCAGTCCCACCGCGATACTCTGCCCCGCGGCGAGCCAATGATCGCTGAGCTGGAAGGGCAGGCGAGCGCAAAACTCCAGCCACCATTGCCAGAGATTGGCTACGGCAGCAAAGGCCTGATAAAAAGGCCCGATGGGAAAGATCAGGATGGTCAGGGCAAGGGCCAAAAGCGCAGATATCAGCGGTAATCCCAGTAGAATGCCAAGCACTCCGTTCAAGGATGCCGTGCCAAAATAGTACAAAGTCAAAGGCAGCATGCCAACGCCTACCACCAAACTGAGCAGCATGTAGTTCAGCAAGCTGATGGAGCCATTTACCAGTGGTGATGCCTGCTTGATGCGGGGCAATTTGGGCAGGGCAAACACGATGATCGCGACTGCCGTAAATGATAGGATGAGACCGACACTGAAGAGCTGATCCGGGCTGATCAGGGTGATGATAAGGAGACTCAGGCTGAGGTTCTGCCCGGAAGAGAGCGGTCGGGACAGCCATTTTGCCATCATGCCAATGCCGATCATCAGAATCGCCCGGCTGATCGGGGCCGCCCAATGGTTCAATGCCGCGAATGCGCCGATCACAATGAGAAAAGCGACATCTGCCACGCGGAAGGGCAGGAAGAAGCGCAGCACTGTGATGATGATGAAGTACAAGAACAGCACGTGTAATCCGCTTACCACCACCAGATGGCTGATTCCTGCCCGAGAGAGCAGGATTTTGTCCGTGCTTTTGAGGGCGGAATCGCTCAGCAGTAGAGCTCGTGCCAGGGCTGCGTGCTCCTTAGGGAGCGGCTTCAGGCGCTCAAAGACGAAATCTGCCGGTTTGGACAGGTACTGCTTTTCCCCCGCTGCGGGATCGCGCACTGCCGGCAGCACCAGCGTAAGACTGCCCGCGAAGCGATTGGGATAAATATCCAGGATGGGATCAGCACTCAGCCTTCTGATATCGGCCAGCGCGGTGTATGCCGCACCGGGGCTGAATTCGCCTTCATCAAAGAGCAGTAATTGCTCGCGCACCTCAATCCCGGCAATTCTGCTCAGTTCCACCGCCAGGGCTCGTTCCGACATGCGCCGGATCACCCGGAAGCTTACTTCCTGGCGCAGGATAGTCCTATCCGCCAGGGCTTTTTCCAGCACTCCCGGAGATCCTGTACTGATGCTGTAACGTAAGAATCCCAGCACCAGAAAAAGCAGGAGTATCAGGTAAGGTCGGAAAGGCCGGAATCTCAGCGCGAAAGCAAAGAGTAATATCGCCATGCCGACAGGAATCCAGATCTCCACCGACAGCCAGCGCGCCAGTATGATCCCAGCCGCCCAAAATATGACGGGGAAAAGCATCGGCGCCGGAAGCGGATGGATGGACTTGTCGGGCATCAGATTACGCTGGGATCGCTATTTCCTGTTGTAAAAGCCCAGTATGAGTCCCAAAGCCAGGGACCATACTGCCGCCAGGCCTATCCTCAGGGCATCTGGCAGCATGAAGGTGACAGTATGCGCGGGAATCCAGAACCAGAGCAGGGAATACATGCCTTTGTGCAGATTCTTCCAGTTTTTTACCTTCTCCGGGATGTTGTCCAAAACGCGGTGGATGATCACCAAAAAGAGACCAAACTGCAGATTCATCATGGCCGATACACTGAAGGCATGGCCAAGGCTGCGCTCTGCAAAGACAGGCCACATCCCGTGATCCATCAGGTATTCCACATAGCCGGTAAAGCCCTTGAAGGCATATTTGATGCCTACAGCAAGGATCGCCCATACGATCATCTTCCAGATGGTAAGAAAGGGGCCAAAAGGATATTTGAAGCTCTTCTGCACCACCCATTTGGAGATGATCTCTCCCAGGGTGCCGAGGATGGCGAATTGCAGCATGGAACTGCTGATGGGGTAAGCTTGTACCCACTGAATGTAAGCGTTCATGTGTTCTCCGTTTATCTAGTTTACTTAATCCTGAGTTTTGCACTCCATCACTTCGCTGAACTTCTTGTGTTCCTTGAATCTGGTGAAGCCAAACTTGCCAAAGAAGCTATCCACCATAGAGTAGATCACCGGGATGATGAAGAGGGTGAGCGCCGATGCAAAGAGCAGCCCAAAGGTGAAACTGACCGCCAGCGGACGCCAGGCCTGAGATGATGGATCGGAGGAAAACACCAGCGGCAGCATGGCGGCAACCGTGGTGGTGGTGGTCAAAATGATCGGACGCAGACGCACGGAACCGCTATTGACGATGGCGTGCCAGCGATCTGTGCCCTTTTCCCGCTCCTGATTGATGAAATCGATGAGCAGGATGGCGTTGTTTACCACCACTCCGGCCAGGGCCACCACCGAGATCAGGGTATTCAGCGAGAAGGGCAGACCGGTTACCAGTAGCCCGATGATGACTCCGATGAAGGCGAAGGGGATGGTGGTCATCACCACGATGGGCTGGACGTAGCTGCGGAACTGGCTGGCCAGGATGGTGTAGATCAAGAGCAAGGCCAGGATAAACAGCCGTCCCATGGAGGCATAACTCTTGCGCTGCTGTTCCTGCACACCGCCAAACTCATAAGAATAGCCGGGGAACCTCTGGCTGAAATTATCCAGCAGACCGCTTTGATTGCCGATGCGGCTACCGCTCAGGATGGCTTGCACCTCGGCTGGGCTGCGGCGTTTGCTTTTGCCATTCTCTTCATAGGTGCTCACGCTGGCGGTAACCCGCAATACGCGGTCAGAATCGCGATGTTCGATGCGCGAGATGGAGGATGCGATCTCAAAATCCGCCAGGTCTCTGATGGCGATCAGGTCACCGCTACGGGTTCTGATCTTCAGATCCTTCAGGTTTTCCAGATCGGCGGTGTATTTATCGTCCAGCTTCAGGATCAGCGGGTGCTCGTCCACGCCATCCCCGCGATACTGGCTCACTTCCAGGCCGGTGGAGGCAGTGCGGATGGTGGAAGCGATCTGCGCCACCGTAAGGCCCGCAATGGCCAGTTTCTCATGATGCGGCAGGATGCGGACTTCTTTTTTGCCGGTGTCATAGGAATCATCGATATCGGTGACGCCTGGGATATCGCGCAGATAGCCCTTGATCACGTCGGCGATGAAGGCCAGGCGCTCCAGCGAGGGTCCCTTGATGCGGATATCCACATCGTTACCCACGGGAGGCCCGCTTTGACCGGCTGAAAACCGGTAAGAGTAAAGGCCGGGCAGATCTTCACAAAACTCCCGGATGCTATTGCGTATCTCATCGTGAGTGTATTGCATTTCCTTCACGTCCACCAGATCGATGTTGACCTGCGCAGCATTACTGACGAAATTGCGCTGCGTTTCCCCGCCCATGGCGCCCACATTGGACACCACATCGGTGATATCCGCTTTTTGCGGCATATTCCCGAGGAAATCCTCCACTTGGGTCACGATGCTGTAGGTCTCATCCAGAGTGGAGCCCACCGGCGTTTGAATCTGCAACATGATGGTCTGCGAAGGAGTAGTGGGGAAAAACTCGAAGCTGATGGCTCCCGAGCCCAGAATGGCAAAGGATGCTACCAGCAGGGCGATAGTGCCCCAGATCGTTATCTGACGGTGCTTGAGTGCAGCTACCACACCTCTTTGGTAGACCCTGACCAGCGGCTTGATGAGTCGGGTGCTGCGATCTTCCTTGCTTGGTTCATGTTTGCCAAACTGATACACGTTATTGGGCAATACCACCATACTCTGAAACCAACTGCCCAGCAGGGCGATGGATACCACTATGGGAAATACCCCCAGGAATTGCCCCATCACGCCTTCCAAGAGGAGCAGGGGCATGAAAGCAGACACCGTGGTCAATGTGGACGAAAATACCGGCCAGATCACCTGATCCACGCCCATCACGATGGCATCCTTGTGACAGTAGCCCTCTTCGCGATAGCGATGTATGTTTTCCAGCACCACGATGGAATTATCCACCACCATGCCCACCACGATGATCAGACCAAAGATGGTGAGGTTGTTCAGAGTAATATCAAAGTATGGGACGATCACAAAGGTGATCAGCACCGAAAGCGGAATGCCGAAAGACGCCAGCAGCGCATTGCGCCAGCCCAGAAAGATGAAGAGCGCGGTAAAAACCAACAGGATGCCGATCAAGGCGCTGGAACCCAGAGCCCGAATCCCATTCTTCACGTCTATGGAGCCGTCATTGCGCACGCTGATTTCCACACCGGGAACGTTTCTCTCGTAATCCTTCACATAGCTGCGCACCTCTTCGATGATCGAGATGATATTGCCACTGGCCTTTTTGTAGAGAAAGATGGATACAGATTCATTGCCATTCAGCCGGGCGATTGATGCCGGTTTTTCCAAAGTATCCCTCACCGTGGCTACGTCCTGCACACGGATGGAGCGACCCGATGCATCGGAGACCAGGATGAGATCGTTCAATTCCTGTACATCGTTAAATTCCCCCAGGCTTCTCACCAGGAATTCCAGCTTACCAAAGCGGGCGGAGCCTCCGGGGATGTTCAAATTGCGGGCACTTAAGGAAGCTGAAATATCGCTGAGGGTAATGCCGTAGGCATCCAGCTTCGTTTGATCCGCGTCCACCCAGATCTGGCGTTCGCGGGCTCCGATAGCTTCCACTTTTGAGATGTCCTTTATCTCCAGCAGCCCGGTCTCCAGATTATCGGCAATCACACGCAGGCTTTCGGCAGACATCCCTTTGCCGCTGATGGCAACCTGCGCTATGGGGTTTACTTCGCGCATATTCAGGCGGATGATCACCGGATCCATGGCATCATCCGGGAGATCGGTGATCTTGGCCACTTCGCGGCTAACTCTATCGAAAGCTTCTTCCGAGGATACCGCTGGCGTAAACACTACCTGGATGGTGGCGCGTCCTTCCTGCGCCGTAGCGCCGATGTAATCCAGATCGTCCAGATCGCTCAGCTCCACTTCCAGCTTATGTACGATCAATTGCTCGATCTCCGCTGGCGACACTCCGGGATAGATCACCACCACCAGAGTGGTACCAAAATCCACCGCGGGAAATTCCTCCCGGGGCATGGTGACCATGGCGATCAATCCAAAAGCCAGAATGGCGAGAGTGAGCATATTTACCAGGATCGAGTACTTCAGTGCTGTTTTTGCTACAGAAAACATCATTTCCCCTTACTGACGGATCTTCACGGGGGAGCCGTCTTCCAGGTTTTCGCTGCCGGAAATCACGATCACATCCCCCTCTTCAGCTCCGGAGAGGATTTCCACGTATTGCCCGATGATCAGCCCCAATTCCACTTCGTGACGTTCCGCTTTTTGCGTCTTGCCATCTTCAGAGCTCTGAACGATCCAGAGGTAGTTTTTATCAAATTCTTTGGCGATATTGGTCAGTGAGGTAGCCAGCAGGTTCTGATAGGTTTTGGTCTTGATCTTTGCCCTCACCACCATGCCCGGAAGCAGGTCTTTGGCACCGGGAACCTCTATCTCGATGGGGTAATTTGCCGATGCGATCATGGGTTTGATGCCCCATCCACGAATTCTGCCCCGATAGATCTTCCCCTGATATTCGATATCTGCGGCCAGGCCGTCCCGGATCTTTGCGATCTGGCTTTCGCCCACTCCGCTTTTCAGGATCAGGGTTCCGGCATCCGTGATATTGGCGATCGGCATGCCCTGGTTTATATACTGCCCTTGAGCCACATTCAGATAGGATATCCTGCCTTTGGCGGGAGCCAGAAGGTAGCTGTTGTTATAAGCCAGGCGAGCTTGTTCCAGCCCGGCATTTGCCCCGTCGAAAGCAGCTTTGGCGCCATCGTAAGCGGAAAGAGCGCCAACGTATTCCACCTCAGAGATTAATCTCATTTCTCTGGCAGTAATGGCGTAATCCCGGTTTTTGGTGGCATTCTGCAATGCACTTTGCGCGGAATTGAATGCCGCCTGAGCCTGATCCATGCGGATGCGGGTAACTTCATTCTCCAGCCTGCCGATGCGATCGCCGGGATTTACATAGTCACCCAGTTTCTTATATAGCTCCAACAGACGGCCGCTGCTTTCACTGCTCATCGTGATATCCGTAATGCCTTCCAGTTTTCCGGAAACGGTAATGTAGTCATCGATGTTCTGCCGGCTGAGGCTTTCCACCATCACGGCCTGGCGATCGTCATTACCGGGCATTTTGCCCTCGGGGGCAGCTTTATCTTTCTTCCCGCAAGCGCTGAGGCTCAGGATCAACAGGAGTGGGATCATCACATAGTTTTTCATCAATTCCTCGTTTCTTGTAACAAACTGTCCAATACAGCGTATTCATCGGTGCCCAGGGCGATCAACAGCGCCAGACGGGCCTTCAAATATTTTTTGTGAGCATTCATATTTGCCAATCTTGCCGCGGATTCCATCAGCTCGGCATCCAGGAACTCGCTGGAGGAAATCATTTGCAGATTGTAGCGTTCGGTTAGTTGATCATACATCTCTAAGGTTGCCTCGTACGAAATCCTTGTGCTCAGTGCCTGCCGGGCGCTACTGACCAGATTGAGCACCGCCGCTTCCACGCTCAAAGCGATGCCATCGGTGGCAGAGCGCGCTTCGTAACGAGCTTTTTCGCTTTCATACTGTGCCTTTTTCAATGCGGCATAATTCCCCACCTGGGGCAGGATGGGTACCGATAGATTCAGCATGATCTGATTGGATGCTTCAAACTCATAGCGGTCAATCCCGTTTTCTTTGTACTGCCGCGAACCCGTGAGCATCAAAGTGGGCATAAAACTACCCCCGGCGATCTTCTCCGCCCGACGGCTGAGGTCCAGACTCTTATCCAGAGTCTGCAGGGTCGGATTGGACGCATTAGCTATCTTCTGCGCTTTTGCGATCAACGAAGGCAACCACCTGTCATCTATGTCAACGACCTTTAAGTACTCTTTATTCCGAGTGGAATCTTCCGGCCACAAGTTCTCGTCGCTACCCAAAAAGTTGCAGAAATCCTTCAATGCAAGATTCATGGCGGTCTCGGCTTGGATTACGGCGACGTCTTTATTGGCTTTCGCAGCCTTGAAGCGCAGATAATCCGCATTTGAGATCAAACCGCTTTGCTTCTTCAATTCCGCCAGCTCCAGGTTTTTCACCGCCCGATTCCGTTCATCCCGAGCCAGTTGCAAGGCAGATACCAGGAAACGGAAATCATAGTATTTGCTATCCACTTCCTGGATCAGATTCAATCGCTGGTTTTTCACCGCCAGTTCCTGCATTTCCAGGGAGACTGCGGAGATTTTGTAAGCCTGATACAGCTTACCGCCCACAAACAGCGGTTGCGACAGATTGAGCGAGAGGCTGCGCTGATCGTTATTTAACCGCATTTGTCCGCCCCCGGTGGTCACGGTGGTGGCAGGATCCATATACAGCATGGTACCGCTGAGGCTCAGGCTGGGCATAAACGCTGATATCGCCCCGGTTTTGCTCCACCTGGCCGCGTTCAGGGCAGCAATTGAACTCAAATACTCGGGATTATTGGCCAATGCCATTTCGCGCGCCTCGGCAAGGCCGATATCTCTGGACTCCGGCTGAGCGTTCAGCATGCCAAGCCCAACTATGAGCAGCAGCAATGTGATTATCAAGTGTCGTCGCATATATCGTGTATTCTCCCCCTTAGGATCTGGGCAATATCACTCACGTTTACATAGTAAGACTGTGCGTGATAAGTGCCTGTACATGAGGTATTGATCTGTGGTACAAGGATAATCGGAAGACAGACGGGGTCAAGTAAATTATTAAAACTCTTGCCCTTCGGGGAAAAGATAAAGCTTGCCTGCCGGGACAAAGGTGTCTGCCCGACAGGGATCCGGTTACTCTACTCGCAAGTCTCGATGGGGACAGATGCCGCCAGAATCTCCTGAAATCTCAGTTGGGACTCCTGAAAGCCCTTTTCCCGAGGCTCGAAGAGCAAATCAAATGCCGCGGCTTCTTCTGGATCCAGGTGATAGGCTTCACCCTCTTCAAAAGCGCCACTGATCCCCTTCAGGCTGCCAGGAACCAGTTCCAGTACTTGCAAGGCTGGGGAACAGGTCTTGTAAGGTGTATAAATGCCATATTCGCGCGCAGGACGAAAACCGAACCGCTTGTAAAAATCGGGATCGCCATAGATCACCACCGCCTGATGTCCCATTTCCCGCGCCAGGAATAGGCTTTGCCGCACCAATAGAGAACCGATCCCTTCGCCCTGACGTTCGGGTTTTACGCTGAGCGGTCCAAAAACGAGCACTGGATGAGAGCTCCCATCCCCGGTAAGAATCACGGTCCGGGCATACATGATGTTGCCGATGATTTCACCACCAAGTTCTGCCACCAGATCCAGCTCTGGGATGAAGGCATCCGAGCTTCTGAGCGTATGCGCCAGATAGTGTTCGTCGCAACCCGGAACATGCAGGTTCCAAAAGGCGTCACGGGTTAGGATTTCCACTGCGTGGTAATCAGCCGGAGTTTCGGGGCGTATGATAATATTCCGTAGCATACATCGCTCCTTAGCGGTAAAGCATATTCACACTTTTTTAGCGCGTAAAAGGACCACCGCACCCACCAGGGCGGGGATCACGTCGTGCACCAGGAATACACTCAGAGTGGCTGCCACAGCCTGTTCCGCGCTAAAGTTGAAGTCCTTCAGGAAATGAATGGCAAAGCCTTCGCGTAAACCCAATCCGGAGATGGTAATGGGGATGGAATTAGATACATTGGTCAGCGACATTCCGATCCAGGTCTCCTTCAGGGCGATGCTGCCCAGATGGTTTAGGATAAGATGGTATTGCAGATACATCAGCAGAGTATTTGCCACCTGCAGGAGCATCATTCTGGGCGCCTGCTGTACATAGGCTACGTGGTACTGCTGCCATTTGGCTTTGCATCCGATGATAAGAGCGGCGTATAGCGGCATGAAGGCACAGAAGATAACCAGAGCCGTGCGCAGATCAGGATTCAGCGCGGGATAGTGCCAAAAGGCTGCAATGGCCGCGAAAGTCCAGGTCGACCAGGTCATAAACAGCCGTTCCGTAGTGGTGGAGATCAGCGATGCCCACCGGCTGCTGTTGCTCACATAAAAGATTTTCCCAAAGGAAGCATGCCCGCCGGGAAGCAAAAAACGTAGGGGTAAGGCGATCAGATAGGATGCCAGCAGTTCCCGGGGTTTGTTTACATACAAGGGATTCAGATGCAGAGAACAGCGCCAGTTGTTAAGCTGGACAAAGTGCCGCAATACACTGAGCAGAAACACCTGCATCAGGAGCACAGCGGGCATTTGGACGATCAGTTCCGAGGCGCGGGCGGGGTCTATCCGGCGAAAGATCAGGATCAGGATCAGCAGGCTGAGCGCGAGCTTGAAGACGTAGCCCAGGGCTTTGCCGGGCTTGCTTTTCATCAGGCTTTGAACTTTTGCAAGCAAAGCTGCATAACCTCGTTTATCATCTGAGCAGGCGGAGCTTTGATGAAACCCTGTTCCATCATGTTTTGCACCAGCGTCCTGGTCTCGTTGATTTCGCATAGCGCACGCTGAAAAACCTCTTCCCGGCTGAGAATAATCCGGGCTACACCATCGGCTACCGCCTGGGCAGCTACATCGGCGGCTTCATGGGCAAAGACTTCGGTTTCGTCCATCGTGGCAAGGATGTTATCGGGAGAGATGCCGCGTCCCCGGGCAAATGCGGCCAGGGAATGCGCCGCGGCAATCGCCATATTATCCGTGATCTTGCGGGCTCGTACCATCAGCGCGCCCTTGAGGATGCCGGGGAAACCGCAGGAATTATTCACTTGATTGGGGAAATCCCCCCTGCCGGTGGCAACGATGTAGGCTCCCGCAGCTTTGGCATCGTAGGGATAGATCTCGGGAACGGGATTGGCACAGCAGAAAACGATGGACTTGGGGTTCATCAGGCTGATCCACTGGGCTTTTATAGTATCCGGACCTGGCGTGGACAGTGCGATCAGCAGATCTGCTCCGCGCATCGCTTCGTCCATCGTGTTCAGGCATTGGGGATTGCTGATGCGGGCAAGTTCCCACTGCTTGTACTTGGTGGGGTTGCCGGAGATATCACTGCGGTCTTTGTGCAGAGCGCCCTTGCTGTCAAACATGATCAGATTTTCCGGCTTCAGCCCTTCCTGCATCAGGAAGCGGGCGATGGTGGTGTTTGATGCGCCCGCGCCGAATAGCACTGCCCTGGTATCCTCGATCCTGCGGTCGGTAAGCTGAAGGGCATTGATCACTCCTGCCAGAGTGACGCAAGCAGTACCCTGGGCGTCATCGTGCCAAACCGGGATATTGCAGCTTTCGCGCAGTTCATCCAGCACGCGATAGCAATTCGGTTGCGAGATATCTTCCAGATTTACCGCGCCCACTGAGGGCTCCAGCATCTTTACAAAGTCGATGATTTTTTTCGGATCGGGTTTACCCTGTTCATCACGGCTGTTTACGCATAGCGCGAAGGCATCGCAGGCACCTAAATACTTCATCAGCATGGCCTTGCCTTCCATCACGCCAAGACCGCCGGCAGGAGTGCAATCACCATCGCCCAGCACTCGGGTGCTGTCAGAAACCACTGCCACCAGATTGCCCCGATTGGAGAGCGCGTAGGATTCTTCGTTGTTATCTCTGATCGTGGTGGAAACTTTGGATACGCCGGGAGTGTACCAGACGTTGAACCAATTGAAGCCATAGATGCCGGCTTTGGGCAGGCTTTGCATCTTGCCTTTGTAAAAGGCGTGCATGCGCAGGGAAAGATCTTTGAGGAAATGGGTTTGAGCCGCCGCAACCTGATGAGCAGGGAGCTCTTCCTTGAAGATGGCAGAAATATTGGAAAGATCAAGCTTGAGTTCGTTCATGAAAATATCCTTCGCGTATAGTATCAGCGATTCTTTTCCGGGGGGAGTAAATCTGTCAAGCTGCTTATCGGCTGGTACCCCCGCGGGACTTCTGGGAGATTATCCGGATTCCACTTGGAAATGTCATAAAAGCGGGGTATGAGGGCTTAAGCTCCGACTGGGATTGGGACATTTGTAGCATCGGAATGCTACACTACGTAACGGCTTTCCTAAAGCTCCGACTGGGATTTGGGAGCTATCACGATCAACCTCAGCTCCGTTTCACCTGCACCCCGGTTGCCCTATCTTTCCTTCTTGTAGTTGATACGCCTCCCATACACCGGTCGTACACCGGTCGTACAATCGTATGACCGGTGTATGGGAGGCTCTCTAGATGCGTATGAAGCTCAAGATAGGAAGAGCATAGAACCGGTTGGGGATGATCTAGAAGGATCACTATCAGACCAAGTAGGTAAAGTTTGGCAAACAGAGAACTATCCTACGCTGAGAGGGCTGCCAAGCGAGCTCAAGCTCACTGTGGCAAGCAGGAGCTTGCCACCCCCAATTCGGCCACCTCTGGATGCCTACCCACTCGATTTGGAAGAGAGCCAAAAAAAGGGCAGCATAAGCTGCCCACATAAGATTTGTAAGGACGGGACTACATGCTTCTGCGTGCTTTCTGCATGAAGCTGAGCATCCGGTTTTTTACGTTCTTGACAGGTTCATCAGGGTATGTCCTGCCACTCCCCTGAGCTGCCGAAAAGGCGTTTCTGCCCTGTTTGGCAAAGCTGTACTGCATTACCAGCATCTCATAGGTGGTATATTCGCCGTAGTTTTGCACTGCATTGGCAGGTATGGAAAGCGATCTTGCAGATGGATCCACGAAGTCCATGTAGTCGTCGCTCTCAAAGGCATCTTCGTCATAAGAAGAAACACCGGCCACCTGGAATTGATTGTCGTGTTCCAGAGACCAATTTAGCGAAGTGGCGGAGCTAGGATTGTAAAAGGCAGGGAAGGTGGCAAAACTGCGATAGGGCATGCGGAGGGTAACCGCTGCCTCTTGGTCTCCATTCTTGAAGAGCTTCACACGGTAGGATTGTCCGGGAGTAAGCTGAGCTTCACCTGTAAAGAAAGGATCGCCAAAGTATCCAGTTTGTTGCAGAGTAACCGGATCGGCATTGTCAAACTGAATGCTGATTACATCAGTATCACTGATAGCAGTGTTGCTGCCTAGCCAATCAGCATTTATCCAGTAATAATCCTCTCGAAGCATCCCTGCGACGTCCACGATATAGACGTCCCAATCAAAATTATCGGGATTGATATCCGGGATTTCTGTGATGTCGCCATTGTCGCCATTATCGTCGCTGCCACCGCAAGCCCCGATAAGAAGCATCAAGCCAAACAGAACGATGGTGAGTAAAAATGAAAAGCGTTGCATAATTCTCTCCTTATTTTGATTTATGACAGGGTAGATACAGCTATAAAAATGTCAAGCTGCTTCTTTGCCCAGGTCAGTCAATTCTAAAGCCGTGAACTTCCCAGCAGCCCGCGTCATCCAGCCAGATGGAGCCTTCGCTGAAAGGCGGGATGTGGATGAAGACGCGCCCAAAGCTAACCCCCGGCCGCAGGAATCCGGCACTGGTGCTGATGGATGTCCATTGTGGGGATAGATCGGCTTTTTGTTTGAAGCGATTGGTGATCTTGCCTTGATCCTTGAAGGTGATCATGCGCAGTTGGATCTGGGGCGGTGCTTTGCTGTCGCTACGAGCTCTGATGCGGGAGTAGTATCCCCCATAACGGCGAACCTTGAAGGGCTCGGAGATGATCAGGATATCCTTGTCCGAGGCGGAGATCTTTAGCGAGCTCTTGCCTTCCAGGAACTCGGTGGCATCGATCATAATCTTGTCAAAACCGGAGCTTTGGGGTTCCACATGTACATTCCAGCCCTTAAGAGCTTCCTCGCCTTCCAGCGAATAGGGGGCAAAGCCGGGATTGAACAAGAGATTGACGCTATCCTCGATATCTGCTTCGGTGAAGATCAAGGATGAGCTTACAAAGCAGGAACTCAGTAGCACGAGCATGGCCGCCAGGCCGAGCAAAATCCTCATTTAATAAAACCTCTTTCGTTTAGATACTTCAAGATTACCGCCACAGATATGCTGTTTATCATCAGGTTTGAACCGCCGTAACTGATGAATGGCAAAGGGATCCCGGTGGCAGGCACCAAGCCGATATTCATACCAATATTGATGAAACTCTGAAGCATAAGATAAGCCAGAATGCCGGAAGTGGCAACCTTTCTTTCTCTTACCTTGAGCTGACCAATGTTATAGATAATCCGCGCGAAGAAAGCGGTGAATAACAGGAGAAGAAATAGCGATCCCACAAAGCCAAACTCCTCTCCGATCACCGAAAAGATGAAGTCCGTGTGATGCTCCGGCAGGAAGTTCATATTCTTCTGCGTGCCCATCAGCCAGCCCTTGCCGGCCAGTGATCCGCTGCCGATGGCGATCTTGGCCTGGATGATCTGATAGCCAGCCCCCAAGGGATCCCGCGTGGGATCCAGAAAGGTGAGTATGCGGTTCTGCTGATACTCCTTCAGCCCCATCCAAAACACTGGCATAATCAGCGAGATGAAGACATTGACGATGCTGGAGACGGTGATCGCGACCCACGATAAACCGGAACGAAGCAGCAAAAAGACCAGTATGAGCACCCAGATCACAATTGCCAGCCAGTGAACGGATGCCACTACGGCCACTACCGGAGAAATGATCAAGAGGATGATAAATAGGGGTACGTCGGACGCGATAAACATCGCAAGGAGTGCCGCCCAAAAGACCAGAGTGGTGCCAAAATCGGGCTCGATCATGATCAACAGCACCGGCATCAACATTATCCCAAAACCGTGGAGCAATTGCCGGTATTCCGTGAGCCCTTCCTTGCTGATGTATCGCGCCACCATCAGGATCGTTAGCAGTTTGGCGCTCTCCGAGGGCTGGAAATTGATCCCACCGAAGCTGAACCAGCGATGCGCGCCATTTACTGCCGGAGTAAACAAGACCAGGATCAGGAGTAACATATTGAACACAAAGGCAGGTAGCACCAGGATGTCAAAGATCGGCATGGGAAGCTTGATCAGGGCGGCAATCACGCCCAAAGCCAGGAAGGCAAAGATGATCTGACGCCACCAGTGGTGTTGCGTGCTCGCCTGCTCTCCGATCACGGTGGTCGAAGCGCTGAATATGGCCACGCAGCCAAAGGCAATCAAGGCTACCAGCAGCGCCAGCAGCCAGAAATCAAACTTTTTGCGGTTGATCATTCCTGTTCCTCCGCCGGGCTATCAGGAACCACCTCTTCGGGCACTGTTTCCTCAACCGCTGGGTCAGTTTCAGCTTCCGTGATGCTGCCATCGCGTAGCTGAGGCGGGATGCTGACCGGACGCCTGATATCCTCTACATTGCCCACGTAGTAATCAAAAATCTGCTTGGCAACCGGCGCAGCCATTGCTCCGCCACCGCCGGCATTCTCCATGAACACGGTCACTGCTATCTCTGGCTTATCGGTTACGATATAGCCGCAGAACCAGGCGTGAGTGGTCTTCCCCATGGAGTTTTCCGCCGAGCCGGTCTTGCCGTAAGTTGTGGCACCCTCCACCTGAGCTCTGCGAGCTGTGCCACCGGGTGCGTTGCATACTGCCCAGAGGCCTTCCTGGATGATGCGCAGGTTTTGTTTGGAGAGCGGCAGAGCTTTTTTCTGCAGCTTTTGCACCTGCTCCCGGGTCAGACGTCCCCGTCCCACAGTTTGTTTGAGAAAATGCGGCTGAATCCAGATCCCGTCGTTGGCCAGAGCGGCAAAATAGGCATTCATCTGGATCGGGGAGCAGAGGATCTCACCCTGTCCGATGGAGAGATTCACTTTGTGCCCGATGATACCCACGTTTTTGCCATAAGTCTTGCGATACCACTGTGTATGAGGGAAAAAGCCCCGCCGTTCATTGGGCAGGTCTATCCCCGTGGGGGCTGCCATGTGCGATGCCATAGCGTAGTCGTGAAACTTGTCCATGTCAACCTTCAGGGAGAGATCGTAAAAATAGACATCGCAGGAATACATCAGGGCATCCACGATACTAGTCCTGCCATGCCCGGCATGCGACCAGCAGCGGAAGAACCGGTTACCCACCTGAAAACCGCCAACGCAGGGGCTCATCAGAGTATAACGATCCACAATGCCAGATTCCAGCCCCATCCCGGCTGTGATGGGCTTAAACACAGAGCCAGGAGGATAGGTGGCATGGATCACTCTGTCCAACATCGGTTTATCCGCGCGGTTCAGATCCGCCCAGAGCTCTGGAGTGAGTCTTTGCATAAAGATATTGGGATCAAAATCCGGCTTGCTCACATAGGCCAGGATGCCACCGGTGCGCACATCACTGACCACCACCGCGCCTTTGACGCCCTGAGGAAAGGCACGGGTAGCAATATCCTGCAGGTCATTATCCACAGTCAGCACCAGCGACAGACCGTTTAGCGGCTCGATGGAGCCATCCTGACGGAAGAGATCCAGGGATCTGCCCTGAGCGTCCACCTGCACCACCTCGCGTCCGTCCTTGCCTCTCAGCAACACTTCGTAGTATCGCTCCAGGCCAGTCTTGCCGATGTAGCTATTGAGCGAGTAGTCTTCTTCCTGAAAGCGATCGTACTCCTCTTCGTTGATCCTGCCCACATAGCCGCTGAAATGATTGGGATAAAGGTAGTTTCTGGTGGAGCCAATGCGAAAGACCAGCTCGGGATAGTAATTCAGGTACTCGGAAAGGCTCAGCATCAGCTCATAATCGATATTATCAGCCAGCAGGATCTCTTCGTAGGTCTTGAAGCGCTGCTTCATCACGAGTTCTTCCAGATCTTCCGGAATGATCCCGAAATAGCGGGATAAAAACTTGCTGAGCGAGGGCAGATTGCGGATCTTGCCGCTGATCAGATAGAGATTGTGAGAAGGGACATTCTGCACAATGGGGCGGTATTTCTGGTCGTAAATCTCACCCCGAGTGGCAAAGATGCGGCGGATGCGCACGAAATTGCTCTCGGCCACCCTTTGATAATGCGCTCCTTTCACCACCTGCAGACGAAACAGGGATCCGATCAGCAAGCTGAGCAGCACTGCCGCGACAATGGCAAAGACTCGTTGCGCCTTATTCATGTACCACGACCAGACGCAAGCGACTGATCCCCTGCATCAGGGCGAATATTGCCAGGCTAAAGATGAGATTGTAAAAGAAAGCGCCGAAGCTGAGACGGTATAGCTTGGGCTCAAAACCCCAGGCTATGCCCAGACCCAGCAGGCTCAAAAGGCTGTGCACGAGGTTACTGCAGCCGATGGCGATCAGCTTGGCCACGATGCTATCCTGCTCGAAGGGAATGCGCAATACATTGATCAGGATCGCAAGGATGCTGAAGATCAGCGCGTGCAAACCGAAGGTGCTGGGATTCAGCGTATCGTAAGCCAGTCCGATCAAAAATGCTACGGGAAGGGCTATTCCGGGGTCACGGTTCCAGACCATGTAAATCAGCCAGGGCAAGAGAATGAGCGGAGTGACTCCGAAAATACTCAGCGCCGGCATGATCAGCACCTGCAAGTAAACAAAAAAAAGACCCAGCAGGAAAGTCCAGAGCCCTTTCAGAAACATCGTTTAGCCCTTTCTGCGCACGATGCACATGGGAGTCAGTTCGTCCCCCTGCCCTTGGGGATTATCCTTCATGGCAGCTTCGATGAAGCCCTTGTTCATCCCCGCACTGCCACCGATCATCCAGCTTCCGCCGATGTCATTGATATCCATGATCGCCACGGGATGCCCCAGACCCTCGGCTATGCGTTTAGCCTCGCCGGCAGGATTTTTGGGTCCTTTGATCACCGTCTCGGTATAGGGCGGCACGGGCGATGTGGTGGCGGCGTCCACCAGAGCGGCCTGCATGCCAGCTACGCGGTAAAAATCCCCTTTGCGGCCGATCACTTTGCCGATCGCGCCGATGAAGGCGGCAAAGAGAATCCGGATCACGCCGGTTTCTTCGATGGCGCATTGCATGCTGGTGGGAGCCCCCAGACCAATGCCATAGGGCACTTTTGCCACGTGACGCGAGAGCAATTTGGCCAGGAAACTTACCCGGATGTCTTTCACGGGGATGGCGCGTCCCTGCGTGATGGCCAATGGGCTTTCGCTGATCGTGAGCATGTCACCGGCCTGCATTTGGGGCAGGGCATAACGGCGTGCCACTTCCAGCATGTCGTCCTCGGGGCTCAGGATGTGCGTTCTCACGGGGATGCGAAGATATTCCGCGCCTTGCACGCGGATGACCGGATTGAACTCTTTGTGAGTCATAAATCTTTCCTTTTGGTGAGGATAAATACGTGTTCGAGATTTTCCACCAGAGTGTAGGGACTGAGCTCCGCGCTGATAAAGAGGTTGTCGGTGGATTCACGGAGGCGGCTGATCGTCCCGATGGGGAACCCTTTGGGGTATAGCCTGGAGAGATTGGAGGTTACGATGGTATCGCCGGTGGCAATCTCTGAGCCCATCTTTACCATATTCATAGAGATTACGCCCGAAATATCAGACTGCAGTATGCCCTGCACACCCGTGCGCTGATCCATCACTGGTACCTGAAAGCGGGGGTTGGAATAAGGCAGGATAATGCTGTAAGTATCCGTCACACTCACGATCTTACCCACGATGCCACGGCCCGAGATCACGCCAAGGCCTACCGTAATGCCCTGCATCCGGCCTTTGTTTACGATCAGATTGCGTTCATAAAACTGCCCGGAAAATCCAATCACTTCTGCCAGAGTAAACTCCATATCTTCAGAGGTAAAAGCCACGGACTCAACGTCGTGGTACTGTTTTAAAACATTCTGCAATTCCAGATTGTGCAGCGTGCTCTCGGTCAATTGAGAGCGCAAGCTGAAGTTCTCCTGACGCAGTGATGCGTTGCTCTCGATTGCCTTCAGGGAATGAACCAGGGGGAAAAACAATGTGCGGCCAAAAAAGGCTGCCCTGGCAACGCGAGTTTCTGTGCTGCCCATCAGCATGATCAGAGACAGGATCATCGGGAGGGCTTGCAGCAGGTATTTTTTTAGCATGTATGCCAAACTCCCGGCATGCCAATCAGCCACCCATATTCACGGAGGAGAGCAGGAATTGGCAATTCTACAGGCATCGGGATTCCTGGCACTTACCGGGGCTAATCTTCGATTCTTTTGATCAAGACCTGACGGTAGCGATCCACATCGTCCAGCACCATGCCGGCGCCCTTTACCACGCATTCCAGGGGATCCGGAACCACGTGGACAGGCAGATCCACGGTCTTGCGGATTTTCTCGTCCAGCCCTTTGAGAAGCGCTCCGCCTCCGGTGAGGAAGATACCACGCTCGGCGATATCGGCGGAAAGCTCAGGGGCTGTACGTTCAAAGAGGCGTTTGATGGCGTCGATCATCGTGGAAACCGTTTCGGATATGGCTTCCCGGATTTCTTCCGAGGAGATTTTGATGGTTACGGGATAGCCTGAGACGATGTCCCTGCCGCGCACATCCATGGTGAGTTCTTGCTTCAGGGGATAAGCGCTGCCGATGGTCATTTTGATCTTTTCCGCGGTTTGCAAGCCCACGTGCAGATTGTTTTTCTTGCGTAGATAGCTGATCACGTCGTTGTCAATCTTGTCGCCCCCCACGCGGATGCTATTGTGCACCACGATGTGGGAGAGGGAGATCACCGCGATCTCCGAGGTTCCGCCGCCGATATCCATCACCATGTTACCGCAGGCTTCGTCGATGGGCAGATCCGCACCAATGGCAGCGGCAACGGGCTCTGAAATGAGGAAGACTTCGCGGGCTCCGGCATGCAAAGCACTATCGCGAACCGCACGTTTTTCCACTTCCGTGATCCCGGAAGGGACGCAAACGATCACTCTGGGACGCACCAGGAGACGCTTCTTCTGAGCCCGCATGATCAGGTTGCGCAGCATCAATTCCGTCACCTGAAAATCCGCTATCACGCCGTCTTTGAGCGGTTTGATCACGCGAACTTCATCAGGGTTCTTTCCCAGCATCACTTTGGCTTGAGTACCGATGGCGATAATCTTGCGGCTATCGGTGGAAACCGCTACAACGGAGGGTTCATCGATCACCACTCCACCATTTTTCTTATATACCAGGGTATTGGCGGTACCCAGATCAATTGCAATGTCGTTGGTCATCATGCCGAAAAAATCAAATATGGACATCGAAACCTCTTTAGTTTGCTTTAAATACAGGTATCAGGAATCATGCTAAACACAAATCTCCCGTATTTCACGCTTTCTGACTAGCTTATAGCTGTCAAGGAAAAATGCTTTCACCCCAATGATGCAGTAGGATTTTCTCAGACTCCATGGGACTGAAGCCTTGTCCCCACTTTCCCCTTGACTTCTTTCCAAGCCCGGGAATAGTCGTGTGAATGACTTGATTGGAGGAAATCACCAATGGCATTGGTTCTCAACGATCAGCAGCGACTAAGCTTCGACGAAGTGCTAGATCGCAAAAAAGGCTTGAGTTTGGTTGAGCTATCCCGCAGATTGGCAGAGTGTAAAAAGCTTGCCACCGAAGGACTCATCACCGAGAATGAGCAGGTTTACCACAGATTATTGATGGAGACGGCACATATAAATGCCATGATAGGTAACTACCCGAATGCTTTCGAAATCCTGGCGGTGGTTCAACAGCTCTGTGTGACGCATGGCAATCGCGATTGTGAGCTATGCTGCCGCAATAACATGGCACTGGTAAAACAAGAGCTGGAACGGGAAATAGCGGAGCTCTTGGAGGGAATGTGAAAAAGAATCTGCCCACTACTGCAAAACCTGAAATGCTGATCTATCAGAATGAAGATGGCTCAGTCAGGCTGGAAGTCCGTATTGAAGATGAAAACATCTGGCTTACTCAGCAACTGATGGCTGAGCTATTCGACACTACCAAACAAAACGTTGGTCTGCATCTGAAGAATATCTTTAAAGACAGAGAACTGAGTCCGGATTCAGTGGTAAAGGAATCCTTTACTACTGCAGCAGACGGAAAACAATACAGGACATCGTTTTACAATCTGGATGCAATAATATCCGTGGGATACCGGATCAAGAGCCTTACCGCCACACGCTTTAGGATATGGGCTACCCAGACTTTTAGCGAGGGGAGATAGCGGGGGACCGCAATGAGCACCAAGAAGCTAAACCACTCCTGGACGGGAGATGAAGAGCTGGATGAATTGATCGACGGGAAAGCGTCTGATCGCAGTGCAAAAGCGGATAAGCCGCTTGATCCGGGTTGTCTGATTTTCTTCCTGCTGACCGTGGTGAGCATCCTGATCATCCTGGGCATATTGCTGTGGGGATATCTCTCATCTGCTTTTGCTGCATAGGAGCTTCTCCGGCTACTGCGCGCGGATTTGCCAGGATTAAAGGCCCAATCTTTCTGGCTCACTTTCAACCTAAGTGGGTGAGGTAGGCAATCAGAAAACTATCCTACCCTGTGGCACAATAAACACCCATATCTGCCCTTAAGCTATCTCTTTGTCCCTCTTGTCTCTATGTTTCACATCAATACCCCCTTGCCATCTTGTAGATGATACGCCTCTCATACACCGGTCGTACACCGGTCATACAATCGTATGACCGGTGTATGGGAGGCTCATTAGATGCGTATGAAGCTCAAGATAGGAAGATCATAGAACCAGTGGGGATGATAGAAAACCCGGGATCTGGTGCAGATATATGAATTCTACAGGGGTTTCCCGGGCTGGAAGCTCTGGCAGGATCAGGGTATTGCCACACCCATGAATCCGGCAATCCGCTTGCCATGATGAACTCCCAAAGCTAAACTGCGCTCCGTTTATTTGTAGTGGTACAGCACCTGGGGGCTGCCTTCGGCGGCTTCACTGAGGGTGAAGTAAGCTTTACCTTTGGCATCGAAGCAGATGGCTTCCCCTTGCGGTTCCAGTTTATAGGGGAGGTTTGTGCCTTTTTGGGATAGGGTATGGGCGATGCTTTT
>JAEWNJ010000088.1 GCA_023392795.1 Candidatus Cloacimonadota bacterium | reverse complement strand
CAAGGAGTAGCCAATGATACTTGAGGCTTTTGTCAGTTTGCTTTACAATGCGGCTTTGTTGTTGAGTCTGGTGGTGGTTTTTGATGTGCTGTCGGTAAACGCGACTGCCAGGAAGATCAGGGAAAAGCTGATCACAGGCTTTTCCCTCGGAGCCATTATATTGGGCATAATGATGAATCCTTGGACGCTCAAGCCGGGCATCGTCTTTGATACCCGCACCATTTTCCTCAGTATCAGCGGGATGTTTTTTGGGCTTGTGCCAAATCTGATCGCCATGCTGATGTCGGTTAGCTATCGCATCTGGATGGGTGGCGATGGAGTTTATACCGGCTGTTCCACCATTATTTTTTCCATTGCCTGGGGTTTTCTCTTTAGACGGTATCATCACAAATGGAAGCATCCCTACGGCTTTGCCGAGTTTTTTTCCCTGGGCATCCTGACCCATATCACCATGTTATGGCTGATGCTATTGATGCCGAATGACATCCAATGGAGTATTCTGCGCATCATCAGCCTTCCCGTGATGATAATCTATCCCTTTGCCACAGTATTGGTAGGTCAACTAGCGGTTAGTAGCGCTCAGCGAAAGCTGGCACAGAAGAGGCTGGCTCAGAGAGAAGAGGAATACCGTCAACTCACTGAAACCTCAAATGACATGATAGTAATCCGTGATACCGCCGGCATCATCTCATTTGCCAATAAAAAAGCCAGAGAAATGTTGGGTCTCAACGATGCCAGCGTCGGCAAGGTGTTGGCTACAGACTTCATTTTGCCCGATTACAAACACCTTGTAACAGATTTTGCCAAATCTGGATTGGAAGACGATCAAAACCAGCGACTCTTCAATTTGGAGATTTGGGACGCATCGGGAAAAATCCACGTGGTGGAAGTGAGCAGCACTCCGATGTTCAAGGATGGCAAGCTAATAGGCATGCTGGCCGCCATGCGTGATGTAACTGATAGAGTGAAAACCGGAGAGCAGCGCAATCGCTACGCCTCTCGCTTACAGATCCTGCGGGATTTGGACCGCATCGTACTGGAAACCCTTTCCTTTGATGAAACCTGTAGAGCCGCGGCGAAGAAGCTGCAGGAGCTGATACCCTTTGACTATATGAGCATCAATGTTCTAAAAGGGGAATTTGTGGAGCTGATGGAAGTGCTGAAGCCCCAGGGACGATTTGAATACATACACAAGCATCAGATGTATATTCCAGACCGGAGCTTTGTGGATGAGCTGTATGCCAGAGGTAGCATGATTGTGAGGGATGTGGATCCGATACCGTCGAAAATGCCAATTCGCGCCCGGCTGACCAGGGATGGCATCGCCTGCTTTATGTACAACGCTATGAGTTTGAAAGACAAGATGGTGGGTTTCCTCTGGTTTGGATCATTCCAAAAAGACTTCTTCAATCAGGATTATCTAGAGATCGCTCAGGATTTTGCCAATCAGTTGGCCATAGTGCTAAACCACATAGGATTGATCAAGACCATTCAGGAACACTCGGAAGAGCTCGCTAAAACGGTGGCCGAACGTACCTCTCAGCTCCAGAATGCCCTGCAGGAACTGGAAGCTTTCTCCTATTCCGTGGCTCACGACCTGCGCGCCCCCCTAAAACTGATCCATGGTTATGGTAACATACTGCAAGAAGATTACGCCTCCCTTCTGGATGAAGAGGGCAAGAGCATGCTCTCCGGCATCAGTGCCACCACCATGCGGATGGATAAATTGATCGTGGAACTACTGGAACTGGCAAAGCTGAGTCCCAATGCCATCAAGTGTGAGACGGTAAATATGCATGAACTGGTGACGGATATCATTCGCGCGCTTGATTACTCGGAGTTTGAAATAGCTATTCATCCTCTGCCGGCAGTCTGCGGCGACTACACGCTACTGGGGCAGGTTTGGCAAAATCTCGTGGAAAACGCGTTAAAGTTTTCCCGCATGGCCAAAGACAAACGCATCGAAATCGGCTGCACTATGGACGATAATCACATCACCTATTACGTCAAGGATAACGGCGTGGGCTTTGATCAGAGCAAAGCCGGAGAGATCTTTGCCCCCTTCAAACGCCTGCACAATCTGGAGGGCACGGATGGGACAGGAATTGGCCTGGCAGTAACGAAGAAAATCGTGCTGAACCACAATGGCAAAATCTGGGCAGAAAGCAAGCCTGGCCAGGGAAGCACCTTCTTTTTCTCGTTGCCGGCCATGGAAGCAAAGGTGGCGGATGATAAGTAAGTGTGGCGTGATCTGTAGAAATGATTGCCGAGCTTACCTGAGAGAGTGCGAGGGCTGCGTTGATCTGGAGGGGAAGGTTTCCTGGGCTGCTTTTTATGGTAAGAGCCATTGCCCGATCTATGCCTGCGCACAGGAAAAAGGCTTGCAAACCTGCGCGGAATGCGGTCTGGCTCCCTGTAAAGTGTGGTACGACACCCGCAATCCCGATGCCAGCGACGAAGAGTTTGCCGCAGATATAGCATCGAGATTGCGGAATCTAGCGGCTATATCTTCACCGAAACGTTGATGTTTCTAAATCTGGCAGGTGCCACCCCGTGTGACAATCGCATCACCTGCCCGGGTTCGCCCTTGCCGCAATGGAAGGTGGAGTGATATGCCCATTCTTCTTCGCCGCAGATGGCGTCACAGGAATTCCAAAACTCCGGGGTAATCCCATAGTAGGTGGGTTCTTTCACGATACCTTTGATCTCGCCATTTACAATGTGGTAGCCGATCTCGGTGGTAAATTGGAAGTTGTTGCGGTTATCGTCAATGCTCCAGGTCTTGGTGAAATCCAGGAAGTAACCGTGTTCGGTGCTCTTGATCAGATCTTGCAGACTACCCTTCACCGGAGCGATGCAGAGATTGGTCATCCGCACCAGGGGGAAGTCGTCAGCAAAGGCTGCCTTCATGTTTGAAGAAGGTTCCAAGCCAAGTTTGTGGGCGATATGCCTGGAGCTCTGCTGATCTTTGAGGATCCCGTTTTTGATGATGTCCACCCTGCGTCCCGGCACTCCCTCATCATCCATGATGTGGAAGCCCATACCGCGTTTATCGGTGCTGTCGCTATATATATTCAGGATGTCGGAGCCATACTGGAAGTTGCCCAGCATATCCGCTTTTACAAAGGTCTTACCGGCGTAGGATATCTCCTGGCCAAAGATGCGGTCTGCCTCTGTGGCGTGTCCCACAGATTCATGCAACTGCAGCGCTAAATGCCCTCCTCCGATGATGATGTCTGCCTTTTTCTCAGTGATCACCGGAGCGGATAAGAGATCGGTAGCTTCCTTGATGATGTGCCCGGTCATGGCGCTGAATTGCTGCTGTTCAAAGAGTTCAAAACCGGCACGGGCAGCACTCATGTGTCCCGGCCAGGTCCTGGTCTGGATGTGCCCGCCATCGGCAGAAATCACGCTCATCACGGGCAATGTATTGTACACCACGCTGTGGCTATAGCTCCCCTCGGAATTGGCGTAATACTTTTCCTGCCGTTCAAACTCTCCCATTACATAGGAATGCACGATCTTGCCCTGCGGTTTGATGGCCTGAGCCAGCTTGCTCAGATAGTCCAGTTTTTCCTCTTTGGGCATGGTGAAGGGATCAATCCGCG
>JAEWNJ010000055.1 GCA_023392795.1 Candidatus Cloacimonadota bacterium | reverse complement strand
ATAGGTGCCTTCGGCACGAAATGGGCGGCTTCGCCGCGAAATGGGCACTTCGTGCGAGATGGGTCACTTCGTGACGAGATGGGCTGCTTCGCAGCGATATGGGTTGCTGCGCAACGAGATTATTAATTCTCAATAACCTTGAGAATGTTTTGTGCCACATCCTTGCCAAAGATATCGGGGTGTTCGCTTGGTGGCTGGAAGTCCTTAATCGCATTGGGGAAGGCGGGATCATCGGTGGGGAGCAGCATGTTCCAGCCGCTCTGCACAGTTTCCACCCATTCGGTTTCAGGACGCAGTGTCACACAGGGTTTTTGCAGGATATAGGCTTCCTTTTGGATACCGCCGCTATCGGAGAGCATCATGCTGCAGTTATCCATCAGCATCAGGAAATCCAAATAGGCCTGGGGTCCTACGAAGTTTATGTGGGAAAATTGCTTGCGTTGCATATTCTGGAGCACTTGCCGGGTGCGGGGATGTACTGGAAAGACCACGCGCGTACCCAGAGTATCCAGCGAACTCAGGATGTGTTCCAGGTTTTGAGGGCTGTCCACATTGTAGGGACGATGCAGAGTCAGCAAATGGAACTTCTCATCCTCACTGATCTTCAGTTCCTGCAGCACCTGTGATTGCGATCTTGCTTTTCCGATGCCAAAGAGCAGGGAATCCACCATGATGTCGCCCACCAGGCTGCATTTATCGCTCAACCCTTCCCTTTTGGCATTTTCCATTGCCATCGGGGTAGGTGCCAGCAGGATGTCACTAACGTGATCCGTCACTATTCTATTGATCTCTTCGGGCATGCTACGGTTGAAGCTTCTCAGGCATGCTTCCACATGGGCAATCCTGATCTGCAGCTTAGCGGCTGCCAGGGCTCCAGCCAGAGTGGTATTGGTGTCACCGTAAACGATCAGCAGGTCTGGGCTTTGCTTTATCAGGATTGGTTCCAATAGAGAAAGGATCTCTGCAGTCTGCAGGGCCTGAGAGCCTGATCCTACGCTAAGGTTATAATCTGGTGCCGGTATCTCCATATCGCGGAAGAATACTTCGTTCATCTGGATATCGTAATGCTGTCCGCTATGTACGATCAGTTCTTCATGACCAGCGGCGCGGATCACCTTGGATAGAGGTGCCAGTTTTACAAATTGGGGGCGGGCGCCCACGAGTTGGATTATCTTCATGCTATCTCCGTGATATGGGCAAAAAGAGGATTTCTATGTTTCTACCTATCTGATTGCCGCTGAAATCAGAACTGGCTGCGTCGATGATCAGGGTGTGCGAGCGGTAGTTCTCTAAGTCCTTGGTGGGGGTTACTCTGGCGCTTCTGCCCCGAATGTCCGATATATAAACAGGTACTTCCTTTTTGGAATCTGTCTCGATCATGCGTAGGGATAGCTTGGCGGCGGGGATGATCTCCGAGAAATTCAGTTCGATGGTGGGGCGCAAGCTGTTCACTGTAGCGCCGTTTCGCGGATTGGAGGAGAGCAGGACAGGGGCTGTACCATCCTCAAGCCCCGCTGCAGTAAAGCTAAAGCCGGATCCTGGGGAGATCACGCCTTTGTTATCCTCCAGATTGGTCATGTGAATGGTATAACGCGTGGAATCCATGGCCGCAGTCAAGAGATATAGCTTATCGTGATCCAGGAACTGGTGCAGGATATCCAGGGGTAGGCCCTGTGGTTCAGTCTTGATGCTGAGGTCCGAAAATGAGCGGACACTTTCAGATAGAGTTATCTCCAGTTCATTCCGGGAATGTTGTTTCACTCTTCTGATCTGCGCCCAGGATGTATCTACGTAAGCCATGTTCAGATCCATAGTGGCAATATCAGTAAGGCTGAAGGGAGCTTCAAAGAAGGGCTCAGCGGTCTCATCGTAGCGACCGTTCAAGTTATTGTCAATATACCCACGCATCCGGTAGGAACCGGGGCTCAGATTAGTCAATTCATAGCTGCTGCCGGAAAGCTCTTTCATCATTACCAGTAGTGAATCGGCAGAAAAGAGACTCATGTTTATGGCCTTGATGGCATCTTCTCCCTTTTCGTAAGCGATCAATCCCGAAAGTTTGGCTTTTGAGGGATTGCCGTTTGCGAAGATCAAGGTATGCGCCTTGTCCAGATTGTTGCCGCGCGTATCCTTTATCCGGGTGCTGAGTGTAATGTAATAGAGGGTGTCATCCTGCAGCTTCTCCTTGATCTCGATGCTCAGAGTTTGACGCGAGAGGCTGATCCGCTTCTCTGTGATCGGAGGGTAGAAATAGATGGCATTGGGCAGGCTGGACTTATCCATCGGTTTATCAAAATCAATCTCGATGATGCCGCCGCTGATGTCTCCCATTTCTGCCGGTGAAGAGGATAACACGGTCGGTTTATCCAGATCCTGATCGCCGCCTGTGGGACCTCGTTTATTGCCGCAGGCAATCATATTCAGGCTTATCAACAGTACAAAAGCAAGTAGTACGTATCTCATAAATCCTTCTGCAAAATGTATTTCCCCAGGGCATCATATTCCAGGTTTACCGATGCGCCGCTGCTGAGCGTGCTGAGGCGGGTATTGTCCAAAGTATGCAGGATCAGAGCAACGGCAAAATCACGGGAATTTAACTCGGCAATCGTCAGACTGGTTCCGTCGATGCAGATAGATCCTTGCGGGATCAGGTATTTACGGTCCTGAGCCGGAAACTCAAAATGGTAGTATGCCGTAGTACCCCGCTGTTCCTTGCGCAATAGTTTCACGCAGCGATCCACGTGTCCCATTACCCAGTGTCCATCCAGCCGGTCTCCAAGCTTCAGTGCCCGCTCCAGATTCAAAATATCTCCGGGTTTCCAGGCTCCGGCGTTGGTCTTGGAGAGGGTTTCGTGCATAACCTGCACATCAAAGCTACGCCGGTCAAACTGCAGCACGGTTAGACAAATGCCATTGCAGGCAATACTGGAGCCGATCTTGATGTCGTCATAGATCTCAGGCCGGGCAATCTGGACGATGCGGCTGCCCTTGTCGATCCTGATACTAATTACTGGCTGAGTGGCTTCAATGATTCCGGTAAACATCGCTAGATGCCGTAACGCCTCTGCCAGGCACTTCTGAGCGTGCTGGATGAGCTGTATTCCAGATCACCGCCAAAGGGCAGGCCGGTGGAGAGGCGAGTGATCTTCAGCTTCCGGTCCTTCAGGATTTCCCAGATGTAATGCATGGTAGCTTCACCTTCCGCGGAAGGGATGAGAGCCAGAATGATCTCACTTGGGCGAATTTCTTCAATGCGCTTGAGTAGCAGGGGAGTATTGATCTCATCGGGGCCGATGCCGTCGATGGGGGAGAGCAGGTGCCCCAGCACAAAGTACAATCCACGGTACTCATTGATGTTTTCGATAATCTGAACATCGGCGCTGTTTTCCACCACGCAGATACTATCGTGTTCCCGGTCGCGAGAAGCGCAGATGGGGCAGGGATCGCTTTCCGACAGCATATTGCATAGGCTGCAGGGGCGAAAGGCCTCCACGGCAGTGCTGATATTTTCTGCCAGTTGTCTGGCGAAGTTTTTATCCGAGCTAACGATATGCCAGGCCAAGCGTCCGGCTGTCTTTTTCCCGATGCCGGGGAAGCGGGAAAGGCTATCGATCAGCTTTTCCAGATGTTCGGAGATTTGCATGTTCTTAAAAGAGTCCGGGTATCTTCATGCCGCCGGTGAGTTTGCCCATGATGTCGTTACTGGCTTCTGCCACCTGTTTATGAGCTTCCTGCAGCGCTGCCAGGATCAGATCTTCCAGCATTTCCACATCTTCTGGATCCACCGCTTCGGGATCGATCTTGATGCTCTTCACTTCGTAGGATCCGGTCATTCCGATATTGACCATACCGCCGCCGGAGCTTACTTCAAACACTTTGCTCTCCAGCTCTTGTTGTGATTTCATCATTTCTTGCTGCATCTTCTGCGCTTGCTTCATCAATTGGTTCATATTCTTTCCGCCTGGTAACATGGAGGACTCCTTGCAAATATTAGTATCGTGGATTATCCACGTTTTTCCACGCTCGTGAGAAGGCGAGTTTTCGTCAAGAGAAAAGGGCTGCTTCGGCTGCTTCGCAGCGAAATGGGTGCCTGCGGCACGAAATGGGTACTTCGTACGAAATAGGCCTTCGGCGAAATGGGTGCCTGCGGCACGAAATGGGCTGCTTCGCAGCGAGATGGGCCTTCGGCGAAATGGAGTGACCGGATAACGAAATAGGTGTCCTTTGGAGTTAATGCCGCTAGAACTTTTAGCACATGCCAGACATATGTCGGTTTAGCTGTAATCTCTTGCATGCCATTCAACTATGGGCAGCATTGACTTCAGCAGGATTGGGGGAGTGAAGAGTGAGATGCATAAACTCAGAACCACCTTTTCTGCATTTCCTGCACATTTTCCCGGATGGAGCCACGCGTGTCTTCATCCAGGCTGGCTTCCAAAGTGGCCATCAGCTCTTTTAGTTTGGGGTTGTCCCGCTCATTTGTCTGCTCTGCCATCAGCGCCCAGAAGTAGGCAAGTTCCGGGTCTTGCGTCACTTCGCTGCCTTCATGGCAGAGGATGGCGAGTTCAAAGGCTTCCGGCACTTTCTGGAACATAGCCGCCCGGCCATACCAATCCAGGGCTTCCTGCATGTTCTTTTCTGTGCCATATCCGGTGGCATAGTAGCCGGCGATGATCAGGCAATTGCTTTCCGGGATGCTGTAACTAAGTTGTTGAATCCAGTAAAAAGTATCTTCCGGGGTCTGCCCCTCCACCAGATTGTCGGCATAAAGCTCACCCAAACAGATGGTGGAGATTTCGTTATCGGCAAGTTTGTAATATTTCACTGCCTTTTGAATGTCCTGCTCTACCAATTTCCCCTCGTGGTAAAGCTTTGCCAGATTGTAGTAAGCTTCACAGTAGCCCAGTTCTCCTGCCCTTTCAAAGTGCTTGAGGGCAGAATCGATGCTGGAGCGTTCCAACTGCTTTTTGAGGTGCATCTTAGCCAGCTCAAAGTGCGCCAGATCATTATCGAGTTCAGCAGCTTTCAGAAACCACTTTTCGGCCGCAACAAAGTCCTCTTCTTCCTGAGCATAAATGCCCAGTACATAGATTGCTTCCACTTCGCCTTCTTCACTTAAGGTAAGCAGTTCCTCGCGATCCGCTTCCCAGTAGTCAAAAGCGGAGAGGTTGAGACTGATCGTCAGCATAAATATTAGCAACAGGTAGTGAGTTAGTTTCATTAATCCGTCCTTTTATAATAGTGTTTGGAATCTCCCCATTCATCAAAGCCAATCGTTTCGCCGATGGAAGCAATCCTGCGGGTGAGGCAGCCGACACATTGATCGGCGTTTTCATCCATGCAGGGTTTACCCTCGTAAAGCTGATAGCCCTCGCGGTATTTGGTGTCGGTGATATTGGGCATCAATACATTAGCGCCTGCCAGCAGCCCCATTTCGCGTCCTTCAGGATGCAGAGCCTGCAAGGCTGTGGTGGTGGCGATGTTCACATCTCTCAGAGCGATGCGGCATACGGCGATCATCTTCAGACCCATCTTGAGGGCAGTGTCTCCATCAAAGCCTTCCTCCAGATGAGCCAGGGGCGTACCGTGATGCGGAATATAGGGTCCCATCCCCAGCATATCCACATCCTCATCATAGAAAAAGAGGATGTCATTGGCGATGTCGTTTATGGTCTGCCCCGGCAGACCTACCATCACTCCGGTACCGACCTGATAGCCCACTTTTCTAAGTAGCTTCAGGCAGTTTTTGCGGTATTCAAAGCTGTGATCGGCGGGATGTAAAGTCTTGTATAGCTCGGGATTGGTGGTCTCGATACGCAACAGATAGCGATGAGCCCCATCCTCAAACCAACGCGCGTACACTTCCTCGCTCTGTTCGCCCAAAGAAAGGGTGATGCCCAATTTGCCCCCGGAGAGCTGTTTAATGCCGCGGATCAGATCACTGACAAGATCCACCCAGGCTTTGTCTGTACGTTCTCCCGCTTGAATCACCAGGCTGCCGTAATGCTGTTCATAACACCATTTCGCCTCTGCCAGGGCTTCCTCGAGGGATATCGTGTAACGCTGGAACTCCGGATTACCACTGCGAATGCCGCAGTAATAGCAGTTTTTACTACAGATGTTGCTCAGCTCTATAATCCCACGGAAATAGACCTTAGTGCCCACCGTGGCTTTCTTGATCTCATAAGCTTGGGTGTATAGTTCTTGCAGCTCAGCCTCATTGGTGATGCTGAGCATCTTGATCAATTCTTGTTTATCAGGACGCATGTATTTACCTCTTGAGAACAAGATATTTGGCTGCAGGTTTATGGGCAAGGAAAAACCCCACCGGAGCGGGGTTTTTCATATCTTCCAGCTTTAGCTTAGTATCTAAGCTGCAAGCGATTTCCTTTGAGGGCAATCACTTTGAAGAAGCCTTTGAGCTCGGTTGCGTTAATCTGATATGAAGTTCCAGTAATGGTACTGATCACGCTAAACTCTCCATCAGGACTATGCGCAGCCAGGATCTGGTAGCCATCGGCATTGGTGACTTCCGGCCAGCTCAGCACGAGGTTTGAGCCATCCTGATTGATGCTGACTACGGGTTTATCCAGAGTGAAGACCAAGGTCACCGGGCTGTCTTCGCCAATGGTCTCGCCCAATGCGGGATTGATCACCAGATCGGTATCATAGGCCTGGCCATCAGCTTGGCTGAAGATCCTGAAGTTCACTGTCTCACCGGAAGCTGCAAGCTGCACCTGCATAGTCACATAGCCGTTGCGCTGTGCGCTCACCACTCCGGTTCCGCGGCATTCACCATTTACGAAAGCTCCCACCAAGTCGCCTTCGAGGGCAGGATTGCCGAAGAAGCTGATTTGAGCATGGATGGTGGCAGGAGGATTGGGATAGCTGACAGGAGTCCAATTGGGCAGATTGGGGTTTGCCACTGTCACATTAGCTACGAAGGGATCAAGCGCGCCACAAAGGGGTAACTTTGTGCTTCTGCCGGTAGTATCCGTGGCTTGAATCCAGTAGTAAACACTCTGCAGATGCGCCGGGCTGGTAAAGCTGGCGCTATAGGTAGATCCGCTGATATGGCTGAGGCTGCTCTGCTGCCAGGGACCGCTGGATGAGGTGCTCCAGGCGATGAAACTGGTTTCAGCATTCAGAGAGTTGTGGTGGTCGATCTCCACCGTCAGGATGTATTCCTGATAGGAAGTCAGATCATCGATGGGGGTGTGACGTACGGCAATCATCTGATCGTCGAAGATAGTATTTATCCGGCAGTGCAGGGCATCGGTAGATTGATAGTTGCTGTGAGTGTATCCCCTTACGGTAAAGCCCGGCATGGCTGTTTGATATACAGCCAGAGCTGCCGCGTCATTGGCAGTGCCCATTTGGGGAACGTAGATATTGCCATTCATTATGTAAGAATTGGTATATGGTTCGTTATTGGGAGTATCTACGCGGAAGATGCGGTAAGGCGTGCCATAGCTGCTGGTTTTGGCCTGCCATTGAGCCACGGAGTTTTCGATCGCGGCATATTGAGCGTGGCTTGATGGCACTCTGCGGATGATCACTTTGTCCACATCCAGCAGCTTTGCCCAGCAATCGATGTGATCGATGTAGGTAGCAGTGGGATCAGTATAGATCTGATAATCAGTAACGCCCAGAACGTTACTGAAGCGCTGATTGATCTCAGCCTGGCTGAGGCTGCTGTTCTCCGATAGTACCAGCTCCGTACTCATCGCTTTACCCATGCCGTCGGTCATGACATTTCCGCCAGTGTGGTTCATATTCAGGTCATAAAGCCCGAGATCCAGGTAATCTGCGACAATGGGGGTAGTGGCGTCGTCATTGGGACGTGGACGGTTGTATGCAAAATCCACCAGATGCAGATTCAATTCATCGTCAAAGATGCTCCATGGGCCGTAGTCCCGTATCCAGTATGAGTCCGTGGGCGCATTGATGTAACGCACGTTTTCCATATCGATCCCATTGGCTTGCATATTGGCGTGGGCTGTGCTTTGGAGGGTCTCAGTTACCAATACATAGAGTAGCGAGTTTTCCGCCAGATCCTGTAAAAGAGAATAGGGCTGACCGAAGGGATAGCGGACGATTGCCCCCTGGGCGGGCTCCCACTCCGCTACGAAACGCGGGTCTACAGGGTAGGGATTGATGGGTGTTTCAACCGTTAGGCTAAGCGGCACTGATAGGCTGGGATTGTTTTGCGCATTGGAATTGATGGTAAAACTGCTGCTGTATGTGCCATCAGCAAGGCCTTCGGAATCCATCCGAACTGTGATCACAGCATTGCCAGCGGGAGCGATGGTACCGCTATAGGTATTGATGCTGTACCAATCTGTGGGTTGAGGATCTCCGATCAGAGTGAAGACCAAAGTACCAGAAATGCTATGTGGATCTGAACCGTAATCGTCACAGGAGATGATCCAGGGCAGGTTGAGATTACCGGAAGCTGAAGCCGGAATGCTCAAGTTTACTGTAGCTATGGCAGTCTGATTTGGGTAGATTCCACCAAAATTATCGGAGTCGGAGTAATGCCAGTTTATGGTTACTCCGGTTCCGCTTTGTGGGCTCGCAGTCAAGGGATAAGCTCCACCGGTAAAGCTACTTACGCTATTCACTGTTACGGTCGCAGGGAATGCGATATCGATGTCTCTGATCCATTCGCTATCCGGGCTGGCGTTAGTCACCGACAGAATCCAGGTAGCATTGCTGCCCGGAGTGTAAGAACTCACATCGCTGCTTAGAGTGGATCCGGCTATGTTTCTTGTTGCCGTGTTTCGCTCCGGAATACTCCAGATCAAATCAGCTGATCCGGTATTGCTGATGGTGATCTGTCTTGATATGCTGTTACCGCTGTTAACTGCTTCAGAGATCGAGGATGGGCTTACGGCAATTCCAGCAGCAGGGGCAGGATCGCTTTGATAGATTCGGAGCTTAAGGTTTGGCAGGTTAGTACTTGCAGTCAATGATGTGGGCTGTGTAGTATCACTGTGATTCTGTCTTGTGCGTGTCGTTCCTGTAGTGCTGTAAGTCCAAAATGGGTAATCATATGTCCATTCTTGATTCCCTTTAACTATCAGAATAGAGAGATTCGATGAACCATCGTATTCGAAGCGGTTGTCAAGCTCCACTTCCATCCAGCCACTGGCAGCAGTATTGGGAAAACTGCCACTATAGACAAGAGTGTATCCGGCAGTGCTGTAGTTTCCAGTACTCAGTGTTGTTGCCGAAGTATGCTTCATGTATATGTTTACAGGGGCAATGGGATTTGTGTCTGTTCCCGATGCCTTGTAATAGCCTATGGCGCTGATGGATCCCGTAGTTGCGATTTCACTTGCCAGATAAATGGCTTCATGCCCTGAATAATTGTAGTATCGATCCAGGGGATAGGTTTGAGTCGAAGTGCCGCTACCAATAGTCACTTCTTCTGGAGCACCCACCTCCAGACTAATGTTCTGATTTACAGTGTAAGCTCCGGCTGTAACCAGGAAACTAAGATTAGCCAATGAACCTTGGGGCAAAGATCCACTTGCAGATACGCTGAAGCTCGCATTCCCACTGCCGTTTGCGGCGATTGCACTGAAGTTTGCCGAACCAGTATTGATCGTGATGCCTGTAGTGGGGCTGGTCAGGGTGGCAATCCCGTTGGGGCTTGCAGCACCGCCTTCGTTAAGGATGGGCATTGTAACTGTTACGGTCTCACCGGGATCAAGACTGCCGTTGTTGTTGCCACCGGGGTCGGAGATTGTGACATTGCCAAAAGCAAGAGCAGGAGCAGAAATGGGAAGGTTGAAGTTATGCTCCCAGCTATTTGTGCCGCTGGTCATGGTAATGGTAAAGGCTGCCACAGTACCGTCAGCGATGTTATTGGCGATATTGAAAGCGAAAGCGTTGTTCCGCGTGATGGTTGCGCCAGCAACAAGATTGCCCAAAGCTTCGTTAGCATCGGTGATGCTGATGCCGGGAGTGGTGGTGCTGAGCGAGGCAGAAAGGCTGTTTGCTGCAGCAGCGCCGATGTTCTGGAAGCTCACGCTATAGCTTGCGCTGTCACCATATTCGGGACTATTATTGTTGCTGTCACTGTACTGAGTGTTCTGCACAACCACGTAAGGTCCGGTACCGGGAATCTGTTGCACTTCGCCAATATAGGTGACTCTGTTGTGAGCAGTGACGGTGAGAGTATAGGTAATGCTACCGGCAGGCATATTATTCAGAGGCAAACTGATGCTGCCACTGCTACCGGTAAATCCACGGGCATAGATTTGATTGTTGTAGGTCAATGAAACCAGGGCATTGGTCACTCCGGTGGAGATATTCATGGAGCTGGCACCGATGATGATCTGGTTGGGATGGGTCACGGTCATCGGCAGAGGAGTTTTACTTCTGGCCATCAGGGACGCGTCGCCAAAAATATGCCAGGTCTTAAACATGTTCACACCGTCTGTACCATAGATGTCCATCATTTTGCAGGAACCGCTGTAATAGAAACCACCGGCAGTGCTTTTGGTTTCTGTTACCCAAAGATCGGTGATCTCATCCTGAGCCCGCATCGGTGAGTTCCAGCTTTGGTTGATGGTACTGGCATAGATGGTGATGGCTCCGCCATTGGAACTACGCATCCAGCCTTCGGCAAAGCAGGTCATGGATACAAAGTTACCATTCACACAAGCCACGTCCACGATGAAGGGGCTTTTGTAGCCATTGGTAAGTGCCGTGGCATTGGTAACGCTGAAGCCAGTGGTGCTCCAGGCAGTGTCGGAGCCGTGGCCCACGTAATTGATGAAGCCACGTCCGGCATTGACATTTGCGCTAACGGTAGCAGCAGAGGCACCCGGGTCATAGATCTGATCCACACTGGTGTATCCGTAGCCCAGGAGATCGCTGCGAATATTATTCATGTGCGCAATGTCGCTTTCCCCATTGTCACCCTGAGATCCACCGCCCTCATTGGAGGCGATGCCCATGGCTTGGGAAAGCCAGGTATCGGTGGTAGTTGCATCCCTTTCATAGGCAATGCTGCGGTTGATTTGAGGGCTTAAATCGGCCAGAGTCTGGGCCGAAAACCTCCCGATGAAGATATCCGGATAGTTATCGCTACCGGCTACCAAAGAGAATGTGGGATCGCTGCCTCCGCCTCCGGATGACAGAGATGGGATTTGTGGCGCGTCACCCACCAGCTGCACAAAGGTAAGGCTATTATCCTGGTTATACTTGTTTTGGATATAAGTTTGCAATTGAGCGGCAGTGGTTCCGATCGTAGACCATTCCACCAGTTCTGTCTCAATACCTTTCTGACGTTTCCAGTTTACCCAGGGTTGAATGGCGGTCATAAAGCTGGAGTGGCACACCACCAGCAGCTTGCCATAGCTGTCATCCACCGGAGTATAGCGGTAGCCAGGCCAATTTACAAAGTGGTTTTGATACAGCGGTGAGAAAGAGCGGGATACGCTTTCCCTGCTTTGGTTCAGGGTATTCACAGTGTCGATGCCATCGCTGTAAACGCGTACTTTGTATGTGGTGTAAACGCGCAAGGTCTGGGTATCAGCCTTGTACGCAAAAGGTGTGGTTTGCACGGTGATGCCCCGAAAATCGCGCAGGATATAGGGATCGCTCAAAGTGGCGATATCAGAGGGATAAAAGCTATCAGAGAGATAGGACGTTCCAAACTCGTAAGGAACGGATTTGGGGTCGATATCGCGCGTGATCACGCCTTTTGAAGGGGCAACAGCCAGCTTGAGATCGGTGTACTCAACATCGTATACTTCCAGCTTCATTCTGGCTTTACCATCAATGATAATGCTGCGATTAACGACCGGAAGCTGAGGCTCACCCTTTAGCTGCAGGTGTCCCTCATCAGGCAGAGATATGTGGTGCCAGGTCTGCCCGGCAATCTGAATCTGCTCGGTTTCAAAGGTGGCGATGTGGTATTTTAATACTGTTTCAGCGGGGGAACTGCTCACCAGTTCGATTGTGTTTCCACCAGGGGCAACACTCATCGTAAGGCCAGGAAGTCCACACGTGAGTAATAGTAAGGTAAGTATCAGCAGGTAACGGTTCATATCATCTCCAGTATGTGGGCATCATGCATAGGCAAATGAGGCTGTCAAAACAGCTTCGCCAGATTACATGGCTATGGATGCCGTTTTGCGGTCAAGTTATTTTTGCCGGTTTCGGGCTTGTTCATGAGCAAAATCCCCGATTTACCTTGACTGATATTGATGCTGCATAAGTTTGAGATCAAATTTACCTTGAGGAATTAGATGATGAGAAGAGCCGGTTCAATCCTGATGATAGTTTTGTGTTTGATCCCCGTATGGGGCTTTGCAGCATGGAAGACTATGGCCAATGATTACTTTATGGTGTACTACCGTAGCGGAATGGAAGATGAAGCACTGCATGCATTGAAGGTGATGGAGCATTACCGTCCCAGGCTGGAGCAACTAACGGGAAACACATCGCATTTGGTGGCGATAAAGCTGGAAGACATGGGAAACCTGGTGAATGGCTATGCGAACCCAGTAGCTAACCAGATTGGGCTCTTTATGTATCCTCCCACCAAGGGTAGCCTGGGCCAGGGCGAGGATTGGTTTCAAACAGTTGCCACTCATGAATATATCCACCAATTACAGATAACGCATGAAGGCGGAATTCCCAGAGAACTCCGAAGGTATCTGGGCAATATCCTGTATGTGCATTTGCATCAACCAATGTGGATGACGGAGGGGATCACTGTGTACGGTGAATCGCAATTGTCCCCATATTCAGGAAGGATGAATGGCGCGTATTACTCGGCACTCGTATCAGCCCTGGCAGCGGAAGATAAGCTTCCCTCGCGCACGAAAGCGGCTTATTACTCCTTTGACACTCCCCAGGCACATTACTATGTATATGGCGGCAGTTTCCACAGTTATCTGGCCCGGCGTTATGGTGAACAGCGTTTTGGCGATCTCTACAAGGATAATTCCTCCCGGGTGACTGCTTATCTGAATGGCGCCTTGCCCATGCTGGCCCTTGATCCCGCCTTCAAGAATGCCTATGGCAAGCCTTTGGCTGAACTTTGGCAGGAGTGGCAAGCCGAGGAGAAAAGCCATGCGAAGCTACATCCCTCTGTGAGAATTACTGAGGATGGAGACCACAAGGAAGATCTGAAATACGATGACGGGGCATTATACTATGTGCGGAGTCTGACGGAAAAGACGGGGCCAGGAATGGCTTTTGGCAAGAATAGTCTGATGAAGATGGATCTCTCAGATCCAGGGCGAGAACCCGTGGAGGTGCTTCGCCAGGCCACGGAATTTCCCGCTTCCTACCACGTGGTGGGGGATAAAATCTACTATAGTCGTTCAGAGTACCGTCGGGGATTTGGGAACAAAGATAACGATGGCTACGGCTCCATCACTGAGATCATGCTCAAAGATTCCCGAGGCACGAGGAAGATATACAGCGGACAG
Organism: Candidatus Cloacimonadota bacterium; assembly: GCA_023392795.1. Classification (GTDB taxonomy): domain Bacteria; phylum Cloacimonadota; class Cloacimonadia; order Cloacimonadales; family Cloacimonadaceae; genus UBA5456. The sequence continues at coordinate 11,717 of JAEWNJ010000055.1, read as the reverse complement.
GTGCGTGCCTTCTTACCTTTGTCTGATACTGAGATGCTGATCGCGGAGGATCTTCCCCTCTATCGGGGTTCGGTACTGATGCATTACTCCCTGGACACTGGCGAGCAGAAAACTCTATACAGCGGTGAAGCCCTGATCCATAAGATCTTCAGGGACAAGGAGGATATCTATCTGAATGCTAAACAGTACTGGAGAAATAGTGGCATCTTCCGCTTGCAGAAGGGTGTTTTGGATCCGGTGCTGGAAAGCCCAAACTGGCAAGAACTGGTGGCTGTGGACAATTCAGTAGTTTCATACAATACCGTCCAGAACAACCAAATGCAGGCGTGGAGCTACGACACCAGAAGTAGATCTCAATCCAAATTGCAGTATGATCAGTATATCAAGGATCCTATCCAAGCCTCCGATGGCAGTACCTACTTTCTCTCGGTCAGTTCCAAGGGCATGGATCTGTATCAGGCACCCTTAAAATCGCTCAGCACACCGACTCCAAAGTCTTCAATGCCCCTTGTCCCAATAGCCAAAGAACGCTTTGAGGGGCAACAGTATCTCTACGGAAATCAAGAAATCCGGCATAGCGGTTATCTGAACAACATCGCTCATCTGTTGAATCCCAGAATGGTGCATTTGCCCATGATCCAGGGTAATGGAGATTCTCTGGCGATCGGCGCAGTTTTGGTCGGCAATGATGCAGTGGGGGATTTCCCTCAGTACATCCTCTCGGGAGTGTACGACTTTGCCCAGGATGAATTTGTGGGCAGCTTCAGCCTCAGCAGCACGGTACTTGCGCCCATCAATCAGGATCTAATGATCTCCTCTGACGATGATGGCACATATATGCTGAATCAATCAGTATCCTTGTATAAAAGGCAAAACTACGGCCTCAATTCAGTGAATGCCGGTTTGGGAGCAATCTCCTGGGAAAATTGGCAACGGAAAATGCTCTATCCTTTCGTCAGCCAGCAGTATAGCTGGTCCGGAGGAAGCTTTGGTCTGCGCAATACGCTGATGTATGAGGCAAAGGATCTGCTGGATTCCAATCGGGATCGTTTGGGCTGGCAGGGACAGATCTCGCTGCGACAACGGATCAGTAAACACTCTGAATTCCAGGGCTCGTGGCTTGGCGCTTATGATCCTGATGCCGATTCGGATGATGTATTCTATGCCATCCGGGGTTATGATGATGAACTGCAGAGTTCGAAGGGTTTCACGCTGCGCAACACCTGGTACACGCCATTGGTAAAGATAAGACAGGGATTGTGGAATCCTCAGATCTATATGGAAGACATCAATCTGGGTGTCTTCTTTGATGCTGCAGGAGTTCCCAAAGATCTGGATAACAGTATGTTATACTCATATGGAGTGGAACTGACCGGGGAGTTCAGCGTCTTATTCCAGGGGCAACTCAGTGCGGGAATCCGGTTGGGGAAAACCCGGGATGATGAGACCTTTGTCGGCCTGATATTGGGGATGTGAACCTTAGCTGACCCCGGAATATGCTTATGGGCTACGCCAAAGAGGCTAAGTAGTGCCTATATTCAAATTTCACAATGAGTTGGCTTCATTCATCTGGTAAGATGAAGTTGGCGGGAGTATATGCAAAGAGCTCGGGCATGTATTAGCCACAAGCAGCGTTAATGAATCTGGCTTCACTGGCTTGCTGGCCACTTGCCACTCTCCCGCATTCCTCTTCCGTGTTACGCAGGAGGGTGGCAAGAGGCTTAGAAAAGCGAGGGAAGCCAGGAATGGACAGTTGAACGAGACCGAACTGAATTGTTCTAGTTAATAAGGTAATTGCCTGCTGCGGGCTGCGATATAGAACATGAACAGGAACCCGCTGAAAGCGAGGGCGACGATCACCCCAGACATGATTAGTACATAATCTGGCATATATCCCAATACTGGACCGAGTTCCTCATTCTTACCCCCTTTTCGGTTTGGATCGCGGGGTCGCGCTTCCGCGGCTGGGGCAGATGTGTATGTGGGTTCAAAGGAAAGATAAGTGCTTTGTGCTTCCGCTTTGTGCATCACGGTTAAAAGCTCGGCAATGGCTTGAACGGTGGATACCAGGGCCATGATCACGATGATGCCCCTGCTAATAGTTTTCAGTAACTGCCGACTCTTCTTCATTTGGCACTTTTTGCGATTCTGCAATCTCTCCTAAGTTACTTTCGTGCACGGATCAAGCTTGTATAACGCGATCTACGTGCTATGGAATTGAGGACATGGTATTTTCCACGGATGATTTGGCAAGCGAAAAATGGTGGATAAGTCTCGTATCTTGTTGACACATTTCCACAGTGGATAACCCATATGGAGTGTAATCCTTGTCAGATGGGTAGTTAGCTCTCCCTCCGCCCTGATGGAGTACTCTTCAGAAAGACCATATCTTTCCCTGCATACAGATTTGCCATGATACTCAGAGTTTCATGGGCTAGTATCAAACCGAATGGTCGTGTATTATCCAGAACAGGAACTTTTTTTCGAGCTACAAGTGGTAGCATGGCAAGGCATTAAGCAAATCATGCTGAGAAAGTAGGCAATTATGTGCAGAAAGTTCTTGCCAAAAAACCGGAGTGATTTAGATTGGTTAGTGAATGCTTACTAACCAGAAACATGAAGGATAACACATGGACATTACAAAACGTCAGATGGAAATTGTGAAAGCTACCATACAAGTGATAGCCAGACAAGGCTATGAAAAGCTGACAACCAAGAATCTGGCTGCTACTTTGGGCGTTTCAGACGCTTCACTATACCGTCATTTTGAAAGCAAGAAGGATCTGATCAAGATGGTTCTCTGCTATTTTGAACACCTGTCTTGCGAAGTGATTCAGCACATAAAAGACAAGCAGTTGTCTCCGTTGGATCGGATCCGTAGATTTGTGAATAACCGTTATGAGATGTTTGAGCGGGAACCGGATCTGGCGATGGTGATGTTCAGTGAAGAGCTCTTTAAAAACGACCATGATTTTGCGCAGTACTTTCAGGGTATCATGCACATCCATCGGGATGAAGTCTTGGGTTACATCATGGAAGGGCAGCAAAATAAAGAGATCATTGCGGAGCTGAATCCCATGCATATATTCCGCATCGTAGTGGGTTCGATGCGGCTTATGGTGACCCAATGGAATCTTTCTAAAAGGGGTTTTGGTCTGCTGGCCGAGGGGCAAAATCAAACAGAAACAATAATCAAACTAATAGAGGTAAAGAGATGAAGCGTCAGATCATCAAAATCGACGAAGCCAAATGCACTGGTTGCGGCTTATGTATTCCCGGCTGTCCGGAAGGCGCGCTGCAAGTGATCGATGGCAAAGCCAGATTGATCAGCGATCTGTTTTGTGATGGGCTGGGAGCCTGTCTGGGCAATTGTCCCGAAGGAGCGATCCTGGTGGAAGAGCGTGAAGCGGAACCTTACAGCGAAGCTCTTGTGATGCAGAACATCATGAAGGCCGGGCACAACACCATCAAAGCGCATCTACATCACTTGAAATCGCATGGCGAGATGGGTTTTTACAACGAGGCAGTCAAAATTCTCAAAGATAATGGCTTTGATATCGAGGCTCTCACCTGTGAGGAGACCATGGCCTGTGGTTGCAGTGGCACACATGCAAAAAAGATAGAACCCGCTGCCGCGCAGAACGATATGAGCGGTGAATTGCATTCGGAGCTAAGGCAATGGCCGGTGCAGCTGACCTTGCTCAATCCTGCGGCTGAGTACTTTGAAAATGCGGATCTCCTGATCTCAGCCGACTGCGTTCCTTACGCCTTTGGCGATTTTCACCGTCGGTTCCTGAAAGGCAAAGTGGTAATCACTTTTTGTCCCAAGCTGGATCCTGATTTGGAACGATATATCGATAAATTGGCGCAGATATTTACCCTGCATACGATCAAGAGCGTTACGATAGTTCGCATGGAAGTGCCCTGCTGTGGCGGTACAGAAATGCTGCTGCAAAAGGCACTTGAACGAGCTGGAAAAATGCACTTTGTAAAAGTGAACGTCATCAGCGTGGATGGTAAGATCATCTAAGGAGCAAAAAATGGAAAGCAGATATTACAAAGAAATCACTCCCGTCCTGAACGTCAATGGCATGGTTGGCACCAAGATCTACAGTCAGCCGGAAGGCGAAGTGGTGCACATCGAGTTTGAACCCGGAGCTCATCTGAAGGCTCATAAGACACCCGTAAACGTAGCATTTTTCGTACTGGAAGGGACGGCTACCCTTACCATTGGTGAAGAAAAGCAAAGCTTTGCTCCCGGTACGATCATCGACAGCCCCAAAGATATTCCACATGCCGTAACCAACGAGGGTGATAGCGTTATGCGTATCCTCGTGATCAAAATGCCCAAACCATAAAAAAGATAAAGGAGTCACACAATGAGTATGTTTTGTTACCAATGCCAGGAAACAGCCCGCAACCTGGGCTGCACTATGCGCGGAGTATGCGGAAAGCCGGATACACTGGCGAACCTCATGGATCTATTGATTTATAGCCTGCGTGGCCTTGCCCACGTATCCCACAAACTGATTCAAAACGGTAAGTACTACCCCGAAGATGCGCTCTTTGTAATGCAGGGACTGTTTACCACCATCACCAATGCCAATTTTGACGATACCGTGATCACCGGTCTGATCGACAGAGCTATCGCCCTGCGCGACAAACGCAAGGATGAACTCTGCGCCATCATCGGCGATAAATGCGGTAGCTGCCCGGAAGCCGCCACTTTCAAGATCACCAAAGATCAATATGCCGATTTTGCCACCAAAGTGGGCGTGCTGAGAACCGAGAATGAAGATGTACGCAGCCTGCGTGAAACCATTACTTACGGCCTCAAGGGCATCTCTGCCTACGGCGATCACGCCGCCATGCTTGGCTTTATGGACGATGACGTAAACAAGTTCATCATGGAAGGCCTGGCCTCTACCATCAATGACGAAATGAGCGCTGACGAACTGGTGGCCATGGTATTGAAGACAGGAGAGCATGCAGTAAAAGTGATGGCCAAGCTGGACGAAGCCAATACCACTACCTACGGCAATCCCGAGCCTACTCATGTGAATCTGGGTGTGGGAACCAATCCCGGCATCCTGGTATCTGGCCATGACCTCAAAGACTTTGAAGAACTCTTGATTCAGACCGAAGGCAAGGGCGTGGACATCTATACCCACAGTGAGATGCTGCCGGCGAATTACTATCCTGCCTTCAAGAAGTTCAAGCATTTCCATGGCAATTATGGTTCGTCCTGGTGGCATCAGCTCGAGGATTTTGAGAACTTCAATGGCGCGATCCTGATGACCACAAACTGCATCGTGCCTCTGCGCAAAGAGAACACCTATCTGGATAGAATGTTCACCACCGGCATGGCGGGATATCCCGGGGCCATGCATATCGCCGATCGCAAGGATGGCAAAGCCAAGGATTTCAGTCCCTTGATCGAGCGCGCACTGAAATGTCCTGCTCCCAAAGAAATCGAAACTGGCGAGATCGTGGGTGGATTTGCTCACGCCACAGTGCTTTCGCTTGCGGATAAGGTGATTGATGCCGTCAAATCCGGGGCGATCAAGCGTTTCGTGGTGATGGCAGGTTGCGATGGCCGCATGCCGTCCCGTAAATACTTCACGGAAGTTGCTGAGAAGTTGCCGAAGGATACCGTAATTCTCACTGCCGGTTGTGCCAAGTATCGCTATATCAAACTGAATCTGGGCGATATCGGTGGCATCCCCCGCGTCCTGGATGCCGGTCAATGCAACGACTCTTACTCCCTGGCCGTAATCGCCCTGAAGCTCAAAGAAGCCTTTGGTCTGGACGATGTAAATCAGCTTCCGCTGTCCTTTGATCTCGGCTGGTACGAGCAGAAGGCTGTGGCAGTACTCCTGGCCCTGCTTTCCCTTGGGTTCAAAAATATCCAGATCGGGCCGACCCTGCCTGGTTTCCTTTCTCCCAATGTAGCCAAAGTGATCATTGACACCTTTGGCCTGAAGCAAACCACCAATCCGGAAGATGATATAGCTGCCATGCTGGCATAGATATCATAGGAATATTCACGACAAGGGACGGTCATCCGTCCCTTTTTTTATGTTTCGGAATGCTTCTTGCATCTATAGCGAGGCAAGAATTAGAACTGAATGGATATTGGAGGTTTATGATGTCCAGACCACTGTTAATCAGCGTTTTGCTGGTTCTGATAATGATCACTGCCAGCTGCGCTAAACGCAACACAGCTTATGCGGATGGGAATCATCTGGAATTAATAAAAACAATCCCGGTAATTGGCAATCCCAGCCATATCAGTGTGGGGGGAGATTGGGTATATGTAGCACTGGATCAGGGAGGTTTGGGCGTAGTCAATACTCAAAACTACAGTTATAAATGGCTGACAAGCTTAACTTCTGCGGATGGTTCTGTTACTCAGTTAACTCGGATTCGCTTGGTAGATTCTGTGCCAAATCGTGATATTCTATACATCTATGACACTTCCGGTACGGATGATATCAGTTTTATTTCCACATCAGTTTCTGATTCTCTCAAACCCTTCGGGAGTATACGCGGCGCATCGCAGAACATTCAGGATATGATTTGGAATAATCTGGAAGCCGATCCTGAAAGTAACATCGTTGAGCTTCTGTATAGCACCAGTACCGAAGTTTATTATGGACGTAACGATGGTGGTTTCTGGATGGGTAGCGACTTCAATATTCCTGTTGCTTATCCTATTCAGGGATTAGGGATGGACGACAATAATATATATGTGGCCGTAGATCAGCGAGGATTATTTACTTATAGCCGGGCAAGCCAGCAACTGCTTTCCGAGATTTCATTTTATGGCTATGCTCAGAACATGGCAGTTCACGATAATATTGTTTACGTAGCTGCCCGACATGGCGGACTACAAATAGTAGATGTAAGCAATCCTGCCCAGCCAGTTCTTCTCGCGGGTTATGACACCGATGGCTATGCCAGTGACATTGATTATCACGATGGCAAAGTTGCGGTAAGCTCCGGAGGTGGAGGAGTATATCTCTTTGATGTCAGTTCACCTGCCAATCCCAAACTGCTAGCTCATATAACCGATTGCGGCTATGCCAATACCGTCGCCTTCTCCGAAAGTTCTCTGGTAGTAGCGTCCAGGGATCATGGCATCATGTTTTATGCCATAAACTGATGAGCAAATCAATATCAACAAACAATATTCATACAAACCTGGGGTTATGCTCCAGGTTTTACATTAGGATAAAGGATATAACACTATGAAAGCCAAGAGCTTCGTAATTCTCTTCCTGTTCGTGATTCTGGCCGCTACCCTCGCGGCTGAAGCACCCCTGCAAAAGGTATCCGGCAGTTCTGCAGGCATGGTTCTGCGTCTGCAAAGCCCTACTTTGAAGATTGAAAACAGTAGCTTCAGAGCCGGAGAATATCAACGTCTCAGCCTGGAAGGTGCCAGCTCCTCCGCCGACACCGGGGCTCCGGATTTGCCCTTATACAGCGGCACAGTGATCTTGCCCCCCACGGGTTCATACAGCATTACTGTTCGTGATTTGGCGCAAAGAGTTTACCCCAACATCAAGCCCTATCCTGTGCAAAGCAAAGATGACAATTCTGAGTCCGATTTCTCGGTTGAAGCATACAGGTCATTTCACAGCGCGCCAAAGGTTCTGGACGCTGGTGTAGCGGTCCTGCGTGATTTCCGCGTGCTGCAGCTTGCCATCAGCCCTGTAGCCTGGGATGCCGCGACTGGTGAATTGACTCACTGCACCGAGATGGAGATAGAGATCAATTTTACGGCTACTCCCGGTGAAAATGAAGTAGCTCCATATCAGAGCTATTCTCCCGCTTTCAGGAATCTCTACGAAGCCAATCTCCTGAATTTTGATGAATATCGCGATCTCAATCAGGCTTTGGATGGCGGCAGGTTGTTGATCATCCATTGGGAAAACAGCAATCCGGTGTTCCAGACCAAGCTCAAGGATTTCATCTCCTGGAAGCGCCAGAAGGGACATGAGGTGAACGCTGTCAGCGCACTGGTCGCCGGCTCTTCCAGCAACTCGATCAAAAACTATATACAAAACCAATACAACAATCCCGATACTCGTCCTGACCACATTATCCTGATCGGTGATGTGGGTCAGATCCCCACTTTCTATGAAACTCTGTCCGGATACGGGGGAGAGGGTGATTATCCCTACACCTATCTGAGCGGTAGTGATACCCTTGGGGATGTGATGATCGGCCGCATTTCTGTATCCACAGTGGAGCAAATGGCCGTAATGATGAAAAAGATTTACATGTATGAACGGGATATCTATATTGATCCGATGGCTGCCTCGTGGGTAAACCGCATGTTGCTGATTGGCGATCCCAGTACTTCTGGTATTTCCTGCGTCTATAACATGAAGTATGTAAAGGAACTGGCCCAAACAGTCAATCCAGACTACAGCTTCATCGAGGATTATGACGGTGGTTACACTACAACCATCAACAGCGGTATCAATCAGGGTGTAAACTTCTTCGGCTACCGGGGCTACATCGGTATGAGTGGTTGGAATCCGGGATCTTCGTTGGCCAACAATCCCCGCTTTCCCCATGCTGTGATTCTAACTTGTGGCACGGGTAACTTTGATGGTACAGCCACCACTGAGACCTTTGTCCGTCTGGGTACTGAAGCCAATCCTGCCGGGGCTGTCACCGCGATTGGGATGGCAACCAGCGGAACCCATACCATGTTTAATAACAACCTGTCTTCTGCAATCTTCAAGGGCATTTTCGCCAACAAGATGCGCAGTATGGGTGAAGCCTTGCTATATGGCCGGTTGTTCCTGAACGAAGTGTATGCAGCCACTCACCCCAATCAGGCCAGTTACTTTGCTCACTGGTGCAACTTGATGGGAGATCCCAGCATGGAAGTATTTGTGGGGATCCCGGAAGTGATCACGCTTACCGCTCCCGCCAGCCTCCCTTATGGGAGCTTGATCGTGGACGCTCAGACCACGGACTCCAGCGGCAATCCCATTGCCGGAGTGTGTGTGACGGCGTATGCTGCCAGCACCGACGCAGTGGTTGCCAAAGCTTATAGTGACGAATATGGCAATGTGAGTTTACAGATCCCTTCCGGAATCAGCGAAGCACTGCTGATAACCGCGTCCAAGAATGATCACAAGCCTGCTCAAAGTACAGTACTGGTAGCTGCCGGCGGTTTGGTCGCCAATGGCATCAGCCTGTTTGATAACGGTCTGCACGGTTCCACCGGTGATGGTGACGGTATTGCCCGGGCCGGAGAAAGCGTGGCAGTGATTCTGAACGTACGGAATACCTCCGATCATACACTCAGTTCACTTACCGGCACCGTATCCAGCGATGATCCCCACGTAAACATGGAGAGTACCGCTGTTTCCTTTGCTGATCTGGCGCCCTATGCCACTGAAGACGCCAACGTGGCTGTTGTAGTGCATATCGACCACACCATTCCCAGCTACCACGATGTGCGCCTGGAAGTAACGGTGGACGATGCAGAGGGGAACACTCATGTCTTCCCTGTACACATTCCCGCGTACAACGCCCTACTATCTACTGTGGATATGGCCATCTCAGCCGGGGGGAACAGTATCCTGGACCCCACAGAGACCGGCTCGCTAACCGTTACTTTGAAGAATGAAGCCTATGTACCCGCCTACGATCTGCAGGCCCAATTGATCTCGCTAAACGATCTGGTGGTAGTAAATCAAGCAAACGCTACGATCGGTACAATCGCACCAAACAACCTTGCTCCCATCGCCGATCCCTTCGAACTCTTTGCCCGCTCCATCCTTATTCCGGGTATGCAGATACCATTCAAATTACGTATCTATACCACGGAAGGTTTTGAGCAATTCATCCCCTTTAATATCACAATCGGCAATGTAACCCAAAACACTCCTTTGGGCCCCGATGCTTACGGGTATTTTATCTATGATGAGACCGATACAGCCTTTATGGATTGTCCTCAATATGAGTGGATTGAGATCAATCCCACCGTTGGGGGCAGCGGTACCAGACTCACAGCTCTGAACGACTCTGGAGTAAGTGGCGATGAAGGCGACCAGAATAACAGCACTGCCCTGCAAGTGGTCCCCTTGCCCTTTACCTTCCCCTTCTACGGCGAGCCCTACAATGAGATTACCGTTTCCACAAACGGATTCATTGCCATGGGACAAACCGGAAATGGAGAGTTTCGAAACAGCCGGCTGCCCGCTGGACTGGGACCCTCACCGATGATCGCTGCTTTTTGGGACGACCTTATTCAGATCAGCGATGCCGGTGTGTACCAATATTACGACACTGCCGAGCATATCTTCATCATTGAGTATTACAAGATGCGCAATGGCTACAACCGCACATCGCTGGAAACCTTCCAGGTGATCTTCTATGATCCCATGTACCATCCCACAAGCATGGGTGATGGTAAGATCAAGATCCAGTACAAGGACTTCAACAACGTCGATGTGGGTGGTGGCGGATATACTCCGGTGCACGGTAACTACAGCACCATCGGGATCAAGGATCATACCAATACCCGCGGGTTGGAATACACTTACAACAATACTTACCCTCTTGCGGCCGCACCCCTTGGCAATTCCAAGGCTTTGTTGATCAGCACAGTACCCGTACTGCATCAAACTCCCTATCTGATGATTGGCGACGTGTTTGTGAATGAACCCAATGCCAATGGTATTCTGGAACCGGGGGAAACTGCGGAAGTGGGCATCCGCCTGATCAATCAAGGACTGGACCAGGCCAATGCGGTCTCGGTACATGTTAGCATGATCAACCCTCACGCTCAGCTGCTAAATCCGGACAGCAACTATGCCAATATCCCCGGCGATCAAGGCGCGGTAAACTACATCCCCATCTTGATTTCCATTAGCCCGGATTGCCCTGATGGAGCAGTGATTAGCTTGAGTGTGAACGTGAACTGCGCAGAAGGTGAATGGACATATCCCATCTCTCTGCAAGTGAAGAAACCTGATTTGCATATAGCCATGTATTACATAAATGATACTGCTGGGAATGCCAATGGCCTGGCTGATCCCGGTGAATCCTTTGAACTGGTAGTAAACTACACCAATCCAGGAATCCTGGATGCCAAGTACATTACTTCCAGCGTGTTCTGTGTCTCTGAATATGTTACCATAGCCAATCCTGAAGTCCTGCTTCCTTCCGTGGTCGCCGGATCTCAGACTCAGGCTGCTTATGAGATCACCATTTCGGAAGACGCTCCCGTGGGCAGTCATCTCACTTTCTTCATCACTTACCTGGGGGAACAGATTACCGCCCATAACGAGCAATTGCTCATCAGCCTGGGTACCACCGGTATGTTTGAGGATTTTGAGACCACCAATGGAAGCTTCACTCCCGTGCCATCCATGAATGCCTGGCAATGGGGCGTGTCCAACTGGGCTGGTGCTCACAGCGGCAACCGGGTGTGGGGAACACGTCTGAATGAATCATATTCCAATAATGCCAACTACCTCCTCACCACACCTGCAGTCTATGTAGGCAGCAGCTTTATGCTGGAATTCTGGCACAGGTTTGATACGGAAGCCACCTATGATGGCGGTTGCGTACAGGCTTCTGCCGATGGCGGGCAGACCTGGACCTTGCTCCAGCCCGATGGCGGATATACTGACAATACGGTAAGCGCGCTTGCTTCGGCAGGATTCAGCGGACAATCCTCGGGATGG
>JAEWNJ010000042.1 GCA_023392795.1 Candidatus Cloacimonadota bacterium | reverse complement strand
GAGGATTTACTGAAGCACATCCCTGAAAAGCCAAAGGACTTCACTTTCGAAAGTAAAGAAGCCAGCTCTCTGGGACAGGCGGGTGCCATCATCGGCAGTGCCAATTCAGTAGCTGCGATGGGGCATTACAGCAAAGGCGAAGCTACATTTGATCTATCTATCACCATGGGCGGAGCAGTCGGGCAGGCTGGTAATCTGATGAGCGGACTGGCAGCAATGTTTGGCGGCATGGCTACCGGCACCTCACAAGTTCGGGTAAAGGGTTATACCGGTACTCTTGATTATGATCGGGAGAACAATTCTGGATCTCTTACCATCAGCGTAGGTACCAAGTTATCCGTGATAGTAAGCGGTGAAGACGTCAAGAGCCCTGAAGATCTGAAAGCACTTGCCGAACAGGTTGATCTGACTCTTCTGGAAAAGTCATTCTAGATTCTGATCTTAATTGATAAAGAAAACCCGCGGCCTTCGTGACCGCGGGTTCATTTATTGGCTAGGGTATATCACCCTGAAGCAGTCTGGTTAAACAATATTCATCCCTGCTCTCAGGGCATTGATATTGGCTTCCACCACGTTATCACCCTTTCTGGCAAAGATGCTCTTAATGCTATTTTCGATTTCCTCGCCACCAAATCCCAGCTTACTTATAGCTGCGCCCAATACCACTATGTTCATGGAGCGTCTTGCATTCACTTCTATGGCGATGGCATCGGCGTTGAACAGCATGTGGTTCTTAATCGCTTTGATGGCTGCATAGACTTTCTCATCGTCGGGGTAATTCGGGATGTTTTTGAAAGGAGTGGAGTTGGTAATTATCCATCCCTCACTGTGCAGGTAGGGTAGATAGCGCAAAGCTTCCATGGGCTCGACCGAGAAGATCATATCTGCTTGTCCCAGAGGGATCAGATCGCTCCAGATCTCGCTATCCGACAGCCGAAGGTGGCTTTGCACATCGCCTCCGCGCTGGCTCATCCCGTGAACCTCAGCTTGTTTCATCTGCCATCCGCGATTTAGGGCGGCATGACCCAAAATGGTGGCGATGGTCAGGATACCCTGACCTCCTACTCCCGCAAGTATAATATCTTTCTTCATTTAGGCCTCCATTTTGTGCTTACGCTTCAGGGTTTGAACGCATTCGCGTTTGGGGATGATCACCGAGACTCCTGCATGGGCGATCTCTTCCTTGTAGATCTGCACCATTTCATCGAAGTTCTTTTTGAAGGGGACAAAGGTGCGGATATGCTCTTTCTCCACGCCGAGCCCCAGACAAATCTGTTCCAGTTTACCAAAGGCAGTGTAATCCTGACCTCCGGTCATTCCAGTGGTGGAGTTATCCAAGATCACGATCACGACGTTTGCCTTGTCATAGATGCAATCCAACAAGCCGGTTAATCCGCTGTGGGTGAAAGTGCTATCACCAATCACTGCGATGGCGGGGAAGAGTCCGCTGTCGGCAGCGCCTTTTGCCATGGTTATAGATGCGCCCATATCGACGCAGGAGTTGATGGCATTGTAAGGAGGCATAAATCCCAGCGTATAGCATCCGATATCGCTGAATACATGCCCTCTGCCATATTCTTTCACGGCTTCATTGAGAGCCAGGTAGCTATCGGCGTGAGGGCAGCCAACACAAAGTGCAGGCGGACGGCCAGTCACCACTTCGGGGACATCGCTACCGTAGGTATCGGGCATTCCCAGCGCCTTGGCTATTTTATTCGGATTCAATTCGCCATCGCGATCCAGAGTGCCGTCCAATCTGCCATGGATGGCCTTTGTCCCCTTGAAGTTCGCACCTTTGATCAGTTCTTCGGCGATCGGCATTCCTTCCTCAAAGATGTACAGGCTTTCGCATTTGTCATAAATGGCATGGATCTGCTCCATGGGCAAGGGATACTGACAGATCTTGATCACAGGATAGGGGATCGGGTTATCACCAAAAACCTCCCGCAGATAGTTGTAAGCAAGTCCGGTGCTAATGATGCCTTTGGTATAGTCCGCGGCTTCCAGGAAGAAGCTATTGAACTTGCTTTCTACTGATTCCTGCTCAAAGTCTTTTTGCATTTGAATGAGCTTCTTATACTTCTTTCTGGCGATTGCTGGTAGTAGCATGAATTGCATCAGATCATCGGGCTTGTTCAATTCCTTTTGCTGAAGCGGACTGCGTCGCAATACTCCGCTGCGGGAATGGGAGAGCCTGGTGGTAAGGCGGATCATTACCGGGATATGGTAACGTTCCGAAAGCTCAAAGCCATAGAATGCCATATCGTAGCATTCTTGCTGATTTGAGGGTTCCAATACGGGGATCATGGCGAAATGGCCATAATACCGGGAATCCTGCTCATTCTGAGATGAGTGCATGAAAGGATCGTCGGCCACAGTGATGATCAAACCTCCATGAGCTCCAGTCATTGCTGAATTCATGAAAGGATCGGCGGCCACATTCAGACCCACATGCTTCATGGTTACCATGGTTCTTTTCCCAGAGTAACTCATTCCCAGAGCTGCTTCGGTGGCTGTTTTCTCATTGGAAGACCAGGTACGGTGAACCTTCTGCTCTTCAGCTTGTTTTGATTTTTGTACGTACTCAATGATCTCGGTGGAAGGTGTGCCCGGGTATCCGTAAAAGCCTGATATACCGGCATCCAGGGCTCCCTGTGCGAGGGCTTCGTCGCCCAAAAGCATCAATTTTTCCAAGGTGAGACTCCTTATATCTTTTTTTTCGTATAAATCATCAGTTTGGGTAGCCATATCCTCTTGCAGGATAGCGATATGACTTTGCCTTGCAGTTTCTTGGGATTGTACTGATTCGTCAAGTTAATTTCTTGGATGAGTTCAGCATACGATCTCAATGATAGTAAAACAGTTCTTTTTCCTCATCCTTCCAGCTGTACTTCACTTCTCCCACAAAGATCGTATGATCTCCGCTTTTCACTTGAGTAACGATCTCGCATTCAAAGCAGGCAATGGCATCACTGAGGATGGGCAGTTTATGCAGCTTACCCGGGAACCAGTTCACCTCTCCAGCTGTGAATTTATCGATGTCCCGGCCACTCTGTGAACCGGAGAGGGACAGTAGCGATTTCAGACTGGGGCTGGGGAATACCAGATTGAAGTAGCGTACATCCTGCAGGCACTCGTGGGAATATCTGGAATGTCCCACCGAAATGGCGAACATCGGAGGCTGGATGGAGGTTCGCATAAACCACTCCAAGGTGATCAAATTGAAATTGCCGTCCGGTTTCTGAGTTACTGCCAGGCATACTTTTGAGGGGAGGTGCGCCATTGCGTAGGCTTCGGGGAGGTTGGATTGTTTCATCATCAGGCTTTTCTCCATGCTGTGTTAATGATACATAAAGTATATCCAGAATGCGGGTGGAGGCTACAGGTTTATGATGCCGACGGCTATTCTCGGAACAGAGGGGAGGGGAGAATCTATCGTCAACACTCTGGGGCAAGCTATGTCTTGATAAAGATATTCCTTGCCAAACGTCCAATTTTGTTTAGATTTGATAATAATAACAAACACAAAGGAGACATCATGAATAGCAGTTCAAAGTTACTATTAGCTTTTGCTATCGTGCTTTTCTGGGTTGGCGCGGCCAACGCCATTGAACACACTGTGGGTATTCGAGGCGGGGTAAACATGCCTTTTGCCGACATTGACGAAGAGAATGCATTACAACTTATGGGCGGAATCAATTACGAAGCCTGGCTATTGGATTACCTTAGCCTTGGCGTATATCCCTACTATACAAAAATGGAGGGGGAAGAAGGTCTTGCGGATTTCGAATCCACACTTATCGGTGGAGACGTAATGGTGAAGCTTCGTCCGGTATCGGAGAAGCTCTCTCTTCATTTCCAGGACGCAGCTGTGAAGCGCATTTCACCTTTTGCGCAATTGGGTTTTGGTGTGGTTCATCACGATAGTGAAGCCAATTTCGGGAAAGATGATGGCATCAGCCTTAGCGCTCCTACCGCTGCTTTGGGTGTATCACTGCTCAGTAAGTGGAATGTCAATCTTGATCTGGGTGCGCAGTATGTTTTTGCCAATTCTGACAAGCTTGACCTCGTGGAGAAGAATGTATCAGAATCGTATCTTATGCCATTCCTCGGCATTGGTTACACTTTCGGTGGGAAAGAAGCTAAAATGACGTCCAAGAAGGTAGCTTCCGAGCTTCACAGCCGTCTGCTGCGCAATAAGATCAGCATGGAACAGAATTTTACTCTCAGTGGGGTACAGTTCGAAGTCGGTAGTGCCAAGCTGACCAATGAAGCTCAAATGATCCTGGACGACGTGGCCAAGGCTATGATAAACAGCCCCAAGGTAAATGTGGAAATTCACGGACATACCGATAACACCGGCAGCCTGGAATTGAACAATCGCCTCTCGCTGCAACGCGCGGAATCCGTTAAAGCATACCTTGTGAGCAAGAACATTGCTGCTGAACGCATTGCTACAAAAGGCTTTGGTCCCGCCAAACCTATCGCTGACAACAACACTGAAGCCGGCAGAGCAGAAAACCGCCGCATCGAATTCGTGATTGTGAAATAACCCTTACACCATACTTGGGCGATCGATACTTGGCTGTTCTATGCTATCGATCGTACCAAACTGATATGTAACAAGGCGTCTTCGGACGCCTTGTTTACGTATTTGGTGCTGATCCCCACTTTGCAGTAGGCCTACCACGCTCATTGCCATATTGTAGAATCAACTCTGATACATAGCAGATCTGCCATCAATATCGCCATAAGAAGGGAATCTTCAAATGTCGCTGTCCAGATACAGATAACCGGGGATGGCTGCAAGCAGCCCGTCTTCAATCGCGGCTTTCACGGATCTACAGGGTAATTGCAGGCACTGCTCGCGGGTGATAGTCTTCAGATCAACTTGTTCGGGGTACTTAGCTTGCATTGCCCAAAGCATCTTCACAAAGAGACAATACCAGGAAGGTACACAGACGCTGCTGTTCTGATCTCTAAGACCACTGAGATAGATCCGAAAGTCATTACGATAGGAAGGGCTTGGATTGATGAACTTGATCTGTCTTGAAATCTCTCGAAACTCGTTGTTCTGCGGCTGGATGGGCATCTTTGGAGCGCGGCGCATGAGGGTGCGCTTGAGGCCGGGATGATAGTAATAGATCGCTCCGTCCAGTTTGCCCGAAAAGCCGATAATGCCGTGCTTGACTGTTGCTTTCATGATGTTGCTCCATATTCATACTAGGCATTCCTGGGACCTCGTAAAATCAGGATCCCAAGAATACCTTTCTATGATATACGGGCTACGCTTCCGGGTGAAGAGTCATCCCCCCTTGAGGGCGGAAACGAATTCCCCGTCTTGCGGCTATCAAGCCTGAACAATTAAGACTTGATAAGAGTCAGATCAGGAAGTGATTCCTGCTGTCAAGGGGGCAGCGGTAAAGAAGATATTGAACGGCGGGGGAATGAAAGGGAGAGGGTGAACCTGACCCCATGAAGTGAGCCTGGTAAATATGGTTTGCCATAACTAATACTGAACGAGAATCCTGGCTGCTAACCTTTTACACTCAACTTCAATGGTTCAAAACCAAGATCCATCTTGGTTCAGATCCCTCTCTACAGACTGTGCGTACCTTTGAGAAGTCCGATCAAATGGCATCGTTCATCAGGTCGTAATCCAATGAAGAAGGTGAGTAGCAGGTACACTAGTACGCTCAGAGCGCTGTAGGCTAAGACCAGGAGCAGGCTGGAGGGGTAAAGAAGTGAGTACAGAATGAAGGCAAAAGCAAGGCTGAGTATCGTGACGACCAGCGTCCGATTTATTACTTCCTTAAAATAGTGACCAATAGTGATTCCAGCGAAACGGCAGGCTTTGGGGACGTTAAAGATAAAGGCCAGCAGCAGATTGGGGATCAGAGTGCCGATCGCGACACCAATCATTGCCGCATCTGGAATGCTTTGAAAAGCGATCATACGCGGAATGAGATGAATCAATCCTATACTCAGGACGAGATTCGCAATCGCTTCGATGACCGCCACCAAGGCCAGAACCTTGTGTTCATCTGCCATTAGCATTACTGCCACTGATGGTGAGCGGAAGAATAAAAGGATATACATCGATATCAGCAGGATTATCGCGCAAATTGCGCCGGCTGTATGATCCAGATTCAGCCAGATACTCAATAATGGTTTTACATACATCAGGATCGGAACCAGGATCAAGGAAGAAATGATTCCCATCAAGCGGTTGGATTGAAGCATCATTTCGGTCATTTTGGGTTTGTCGCCGGCAGTAAAGAGAGTGGCCGTTATGGGACCCAGATTGTCAAGAAACTGGGCTGAAAACCTATTGAAAGTTTCGGCTAGACGAATAGATACTTGATACACAGCCACCATGGCCACTGAACCAAAAATCGAGATCACAAGTTGGTCAGTTTTTTGAATGATGATGTTTGTGAAAGTGATGAGGTAAGCAAAGAGCGAGAAACCCATTACAGAGCGAAGGAGTTTTACATCATAGTGTTTTATGCTGAGATGGAAAGCTGGGATGTATCTATGTACAACCACCATCATGGTAAGCGAGGAAGCCAAATTGCTGCCCAGAGCCACAAATACCATTCCCCACAGATTCAGCTTCAGATGAATCATGATGGCCATACCGACGAAGTTCAGCACGATGAAGCTGACTTGGATGATGTTCCGGGTGTGCATCTTTTGGAGTCCTCGCAGGATTTCTGCGAAGAATCCGAAGGGGAAACACAGGGCTGAGCCCAGCCCGAAAAGGACAAAAACACTGCGAAAGTAAACCAGGTTTTCTTCTGCGATTGAAAAAAAGCTGCCGATCCGAGAGCTCAATAATAGGGCGAAAAGGAAGATGAGTACTGCAAAGAGCAGGTAATTGAAGAAAACGGTGCTGACCACTCTGTTGAATTTATCCCAATCTCTGGTTACTGAACACTCCGATGTATGTTTTTGTACCGCAGTACCAAAGCCAAAATCAAGCAGCAAAGAGTACCCGAAAATGGACCATAACAGAGCCCAGAAGCCATATTCTTCGCGGCTTAAGCCTAAAAAGAGGATTCGAGTGAGAAAGACGGTGACGAAGATGCCGATCAGCATCTTGCCGTAGTTCGAAACGGTGTTGATCAACACACGCTTTCGCAGACCCGGATGTTGTGCTTGATTCATGCGGGAGATACTATAATCGTTCTTTGAGAATGAACATCACTTTTCTGCTTTCTGCCAGGTCTGCTTCAACTCCCTCGACGCTTACTTTTGCTACCTTACCGTGCCCGAAAATAGCGAGACGGGATTCATCGATACCGGATGCCAACAAGTAATCACGGACGGTTTTCGCACGATTTAGTGAGAGCTCAAGATTATGCTTCTCAGAAGCGCGGGAATCGGCAAAACCGAGGATATCAAGGCTGTAATCGCTATACAGATTCAGGGTCTTAACCAGTTCATTCAGTTTGGTGATGTCTGAGGCTCTAAGGTCATATTTGTCTGTATCAAAATAGACTACAGGCAGGTTCAGGATCACTGATTCCAGGATAGGTTTATCTACATAGACGGTATCGACCCGGCTTTCTACAATCACTTGCGGTTGTGGTTTTTCAGGTGGGGTGAATTCTTTCTCCTTGTTGCGGTCGTAGTCTTCGGGATAATGATTCATGTAAATAGTCATGGTTTTGGGAATGGGAGGCACCATCAGAAATATGTTTTGAGTGTATTGATTGGGATAAAGGGGTACCGCTCTGATATTCAACATGCGGTTATCTTCATGACTGATCTTGTAGGTGAGAGGGCTGGTGCCTATCTCTTCTTCGTTTATATAGATGGTAGCGCTGGTGGGCAGGGTGCTTATCTTCATTTTTTGAGAAAACATGCCTCGCTGTTCCATTTCCACTCTACGGGCATTGGGAGCGCATGAACACAGAATAAAGATGCCCAAGAACATGTACAACGATGTCATTATAGTAGGTTTCGTTCTCATTCGAGCCTCATTTTAGCTTTTGTAATCTGGTTTTCCATGATAATTTCCACTTCATTTTTGACAAGTGATATTTCGTAATGTGTTGCGATCTTTTTCATTGCCTGATTCCGCATATCTTCCATATTGTGAAGCGGTGAATTGAGTAACTCGATGATGCATTGTGCCATAGCCTGGGGATTTCCTCTTTCGAAGAGCAAAGAATCCTTGCCATTATCTATTATTTCAGCAGGGCCATATGCGTTTGTGGCGATCACGATCAAACCGGCTGCCATGGCTTCGATTACAACCCGTCCAAAGGGTTCTTTCATCATGGTCGGCATGATCATCACATGATAACTGGGTAGTAATTCCCTCAAAGACGCTTTGAATCCTTTGAAATGAAAGACATCATTCAAAAGATGGTCTCTGATCAATCGCCTGCATTCATCAAAATACTCGGGATCACCGTCTCCATATACATCCACACAGAAATCAGGATGTGATTCCATCACAATCCTTGCAGCCTCAATGAGAAGATGCAAGCCCTTTTGTGGTTCGATTCTCCCGGCAAACAGGAATTTGATGGGGTGAGTAAAGGGTTTGGGTGGCGAAGTTGCCAGTTTTACAGCGCGGGGTACTACATGAACATCATCCGCGCCATATAAAGTTTTCAGATCTTCGGCAAGCCAGTGAGATACAGAAATAACCGGAGAGAGGTGTACTGTGCCTCCTACAAAGCATGGGAGAGTGCTTTTAATCCAGCGGTACAACGCCTTTTTGACCCCAGGGCCATAGTAAGGCTTCATCCAGTCGTCTCCCATGTCAAATACCCGCGGTATATTCAATTTTTGAACCGCCAGTACTGGAGCTAGAGAGATGGCTTTTTGATTACCGAAATAGACGATATCAGGATTGATGATCTTGCAAGCTCTAAGACAAGTCCGATAATTGTGGACTTCTGTAAGGTGTTTATTTAATGCCGAAGCGTGAATGTAATCAATGTATTGCAGGCATCTATGAACCTCAGGGGTCGAAAAATCCGGATCTTTGGTGTGAGCTTTGGGAAATCCTTTATGGCCGCAGAGCACATGTATCTCGTGACCTCTGGAACTCAAGTAATCCATGCTTTCCTGCACAGATAACTCATACCCACCCTCAAAGTAGGGCGGATACAAGTTTGATATGCAAAGAACCTTCATCTTAGGCGAGAAAAAAGGTTGCGGATGATGTCTTTGAAATGAGCATCGGGGAAGATATCTATGCCCAGAAAAGTCTTGATGAGATAGAGAGTGTACAATAGTAGGATGATGGTAAGCAGCAACATGAAGACATATGTGAAGGCTTTTGCGACAGTGGTGAGTCCCGCATCCATATCTCCCTTGTCCTGGGACTTGAACTGATTGCGGGTGTCCTTTCCAAAGATTAGCACAATATACCAGTTACGGATAAACCAGAAAGAAAAACGGATATCTATGATGCCGAGCGACGGGACGGGGGGAAGCATACGCTTCATCAGACCCATCAGTTCCTTGCGCTGTTTATGGGAGAGTGATTCTGTGATTCCCTTTGCGCCGATGGTGTTATCTCTTTTGGGTTTATCAGGCATGATTCAGCATCCTATGTTGCGCAATTCGCTCTTTGGTGGTTGCATTGCGTGGAATCTGGAGATTCAGCTTTCTAAAGCGGATATCCAGCTTTCTCATCACAGCAATAAGGGCAAACATCAGCATCAATTGGTAAAAGTTGTTGGTTTGTTTTAATACCCACTCCAGAGTGGACTCCAGATAAATCCCCAGTAAGCCTCCAGATAATCCAATGCATAAGAATTGATAGTCTGTTCCTCTGTACCGGAGCATATTTCGGAGATTTAGGAAATAAAAATAGAAGATGAAAAGCAGGAAAACTCCCAAAGTATGCCAACCGCATTCTGCGGCGATCATCAGGTAGATGGTCTCCACCAATCCGTTTTGCTCTGTTTCATCCTCGGGGTTATTCATTGGAATATGGCTGCCATAAGGCCATGGGGGATTGATTTTCACTCCGAAATTGTTCAACCCGATTCCCATGGGTTTATCCTTTACCATGTTGATGGCGGCTGTAGCGAGCATCTTCCTTACGTTCGCCGAGGCCGCCGGAGCGGTCTCAAAGCGTTCGGTGATTGAATTCCAAGCCTTAGCCAGGATAGCCATGGAAACCATGAATAAGACGATGGTAATGAGAATCTTTTTGGTGGAAAAACCCCACAGGAAAGACAAAGCCAACACTGTGACTGTGGAAAAAGCATAAAGCACCAAACCGGCTCGGGAAAGAGTGGATATCACGTTTACAGAAACCATGGCAAACATCAGTATCCAAAAGGAAAACCGGATATTACTGACATCTTTTTTGTTCAGTATGTAGGCGAAAAGAATAGCACCAATAATGATGCTATACATCACCAATGAGTTCTGATGAGGGAAGGGACCATAGGACTGGAAACGACCTTGGATGTACTTTTGGTCCATTACTTCCAGAAATATGTAGATGGTGATGAGGGCAATGCTCCACAGGATGTCATTGAATTGCTCAAAGCTATTGATGTAATTGTACACCACATAGAAATACATGTACATCCGCAGCATCTTCCATAGCTCAAAATAGGAGTAAAGAGGTATGGAGGAATTCACTATGGAGACTGCTGAAAAGAAGAAGTACAGGAGATATATCCAGCTTCCGGGTGGTCTCTGGATGCGAAATTGATTTCTTCGCTTCATCACCAGAAAGAAAATGATGAGCGTGGCAATATCCACCATCCCTATCTCAAAACCACGGGATGTGAGACGAAGGGTCTCACGGGATACAAAATTGATGTCCTCCATGCGTACAGTGAAGAAAATCATGAAGAAAAATATCACACGCTCGACTATGGGGTATTTTAGCGATGCAAAATAGCCCAAGGGTACTCCGATGAGCAGAGTGGCAAAAAAAACGATGTATTTGAGCTCTGATAACGACTCAGTCACCGCATTATCTACCGTTCAAATCCTTGTACATCTCGTTTAGCATGTAAGCAGATTGAACTGCTTGCAGACTGGGCAGTGCGTAATTTACAACCTGGTTCCATTTGGCAATCGGGTGCTTCGGCACAAAGACAATGTCTGTGGGTTTGAGGCGGAAATCCCGCACTTTGGCTTTGAGGATATCCTTGGTATTGATCTTGAACAGCCTGGGATGGTTCAAGCTACCCCGGATGATGTACACTGCGGAGCTTGCGGTGCTTTTAAAGCCCTGCGCGAAAGAAATGCTCTGCATTAAAGTCATATTCTCTTGATAGAAGTAGTGACCTTCCTGGTTCACTTCGCCAATCACGTAGATCTCTCTGTTTACCGCTGAAGGGATGTAGATATAATCCTTGTCGAGGATAGGGATATTGTACAGGGTCTTACCATTCTGTACTAGCTCCACAAAGTCTATGGGGAGTAGTCGATTGTCGCGTATCATGAACGTCCTTTCAAGATCAGCCAGCTCTACAGTGTTGCTCTGAAACCATCCTGTAGCCAGCCCCCCAGCGCTGGCTATCGCGTCCAGTACCCTCATTCTTCCCTTGATCTCGATCATTCCGGGATAGGTTACTTTACCCAGAACGGTGATCGTAGCGCTGGTGGATTCGAAGGGAATGATTGAGATGATTGGGTTCCGGATAAAGGCAGACATCTTTTCTTCCATAAGCGCTTTGGCTTCTGGAACGGTAAGTCCGCCCACCTGAACTTCGCCAATAAGGTGGAAGGAAAGAGTACCATCCTGCTTTACCAATACCGCATCTGACATCAGTTCAAACTCGTCATAAACGAATATCTTCATCTTGTCACCAGGTCCCAGAGTGTAGGGAGGCATATCCATGTCGTTCAGGCGAATCAGCTCTTCAATGGTTTCCTGAGTAGTCTGAGTGGCGAGATGAGTCTCTTCCAGGTATTCCGGCATAGCCTCAAGATTCTCTTCCACGTACTTGTTTGCCTGGTTTCGGGAACATGACGACAGCACCAGGAAAACAAGACAAACAAGCAGTGAGAGGAGTGAAGTGCGCATCAAGCTAGTATACATCTTGAAAGTAGTCTTTGTGAACATAGTTCAATACTCCGTAGATCTTATGGAACTTACGCTCTTGCAGGAAGCTGACCAATCTGATCAGGCTATTGCGATTACTTCTCTCAAAGCGAGCAACCAGCAATAAGAGATCTGAGGCAAGGGCGATGCTACTGAATAGCTGGATGTTGTATGAGAACTCGAAAAGCTCCCAAAAAATGAAGTCATAATCATCCAATTTGCTGATGAATAGCTGTACACGCTCGGTGTCCAGAACCGTGGTAAATGTATCATCCCCAGCTTGAAAAAACGCATGATGGACCAATCTATGGCGAGTGTCAATCACGAATGAATCGGATTTCTCATAAAGGAAATCATTGATCACAAATGATTCATTGCCTTCTGGGAGATTCTTAACTGTGTCTATGTAAAGCACTTTTCTCTCTTTCTGGCAGATAATCTGGATCAGTTCGTTAGCAATGAAACTCTTGCCGGTCTCCTGTACATCATTGCCAAGGGTAATCACTGGTTTAGGTAGTCCAGCCGTACCACGTTGGATGTTATCCAGCATGACCTGTAGATTTCGATAGAACACTTGTGTCGCAACGCTGTTCTCGTCCGGAAGGTTGGCGACCAGCGGTATTCTGATGGCATCGGTGAAGTCTTTTTCAGACTTTGTGGCTGGGCTGAGAAGCTCTTTAACGATCAGATAGCTGGCACCAAAGACAAAGACGATTATTCCCGTAAGCAGGACTATTAGCTTTCTTCGCCCGCTTTCAGGATTGCGCGGCGCTCTGGCGGACTCCAGTATTTCTACATCACTGACGTTTGATTGCATGGCCATCTTAGCTTCTGCCAAACGTCCCTCCACCAGTTTCAGGACGTCTTTATTGGTTTCCAATTGCCGTTCAATCTCGAAGAAGTCTTTCTGAATGCTGGTCAGATTTTCCAATGAGGCGCGAATATCGGCGATCTGCTTCTCAAACTCTGCGTTTTTCTTGAGGGCGGCTTCTTTCTCTGCCAGAAATCGGGCTTTATCAATGGAATACACTTCCTTGAGGGCACTGGGTCCCCAAGTAACTACATTGGGGATATCTCTTTTCTCTTTTTGTTCAATCTGGGCTTGAAGTTCGCCTATCTCTGCGCGGAGCTTGATCACCTTGGGATTATCGTCCGTGTAGCGCGCGAGCAGGGTCTCGAGTTCCTTTTCCAGTTCCAGAAGTTTGGTTTCGTCGGTCTGGTTGTAGGTCCAGTTCATCACGACTTCTTCGGGAACTTCATCAATATTGCCCTGCATCTCATCGATCTTGGTTTCCATCTCTTTGATCATCAGAGCGTTTTCAGCCATATCGATTTCAATGGTTTTGAGTAACTCGAAGCGGCCCTGAGTTTCGTGAGGAATTGAGATAATGCCATATTTAGCACGATGAGCCTCATACTTCATGCTCAAGTCGTCGATTGTCTCCAGACGCATCTTCTGCTGTTCGAGATAGTAGTTATAAATCTTCAAAGTAGCAGAGTTCTGCAGCTTGGTATTGTTATAAATGAAGCTTTCTGCGGTGGCATTGGCAATGTTGGCAGCCATCTCAGGATCACTCCATCTGGCTGAAAAGCGTAGCACGCTGGATCTGTTTCCCCTTTGCACGTCGATGTTGCGAAACAGGGATTCAGGAGAGATATCCAGTTCCAGCTTCTTGATCACATCCGTCAGGACATCGCGAGTGCGCACCGTCTCCAGTATAGTATTGATATCGAAGCTTTGGTATAGATAAGGCATATCAGCCGGAGTTGACATGTTCTTGGGTGCGCGGATTACATAGCAATCAGCTTTCCAAGTGGGATTAATTCTGATCAATGCCCACAAAGCCGCGATAGCCATGGCGATGACGGTGATCACGAGCAAGTTCTTTAGCTTCTTGCTCAGTGCTTTAAAGAGCACTTGAATGTCGATTACCACAAAGGGATAAATTGGCTTCTCATCCGGATAGTTCTTCTCACTCAGCAAGCTCAGACTCCATTGTTTTTCTAATATCAGTGATGGATTGGATTTCTTTGGGGATAATTCTGTTGGAAAGCATCATTGCGTATGAATGAATCTCCCCGGGATGATATCCATGCATGCCATCAACGGGCTTTAACCCCATATAGCTGGGATTCAAAAGCACCCCCTCATTCATAAGGTAGTAGATTTGCCCAAAGCGGTCATGAGGGAATCCAACGCGCAGAGATCTCATTGTTTCCTGATCCACAATGCTGCCGCAATTGATGGTTTCCAAGGTTTCGATGATTTCGTGTCTGGCCCTCTCGTTAAAGAACCAGAACCTGGCCATTGTGGAATCGTAAAAGGCTATATAGTCTTTGCCATATTGGTAGGGTAAGGATTCTATCTTTGGCATCAGATCGCAGGAGGCATGCACAGGAGCCATGCCATGATCCGAGATTACATAAAGGTTGACCTCATCATACACTTTTTCTGCGAAGCGATGCAGATCCTTGATCTTGACCTCCAGATCACGGAGTTTGGCCTCGGTTTCTACAGAGAAGGGCCCGTGACTATGCATTACGCCGTCAAGTTTGGGAAGATACACATAGCAAAACTTGACTTTTGCTTCGCTAATCACCTGCTTATTCGCCAGCAATATCTTATCTTCGCTATCCCGCCAGTTTGAACAATAGTACGGGACGCCCTTCTTCACACACCAGTCAAATATGGTGTCTGTGGCCAGTATGCCCCCAGGCACAAAGTAATCTCGCTTTTCCAGATAGTCAAAGTAGGGCAGATACTGGAAGGGTACGGAATATAGCTCAAAGTAGCCTGTCCAGCCATTGATCCTTTTGATCAACTTGCTCAGATTGTGCCGCACCCTCCAGCGGTCAAACAAAACAGGAGGCAATAACGACATATACCGCAATAGCTTGAATGGTGATTCCTGGGGATTGTAGATGAAGGAAGACCAATGTGTATGCTCATCGGGATACCTGCCGGTCAGGATTGACGGATCTGCTGCGGATGAAAAGCCAAAGGTGGTTTCCAATCTTCTGGAGTTCAGGTTCAAGTCGGCAAGGAATCCGTATTTCTGGTAGATCTCCCATCCCAGAGCGTCTATAAACACGTACAGGGCAAGTCTCTTCATTAGTTATACCTTTGCCACAAGGATATATAGCGTTTTTCCAGGCTTTCTCGGTCTATATCACCCTGTACGCCCAGCATCCTGGCTACGCTTTCATTAGTCATTTCGGCCCCAAAGAGCAGCCAAGGCAGTGTATAAAACAGTCTGTAACGGGGATACTTGATGTATTCTGTCATATTGGCTGGCGTGATCCCGCAGTCGCGTAAGTTTAGTGCGAAGTTCTTGGCAATGGACATCACAGAACTCTGTTGATCCTTGTGACTTGATAGCAGGTTATGATAAGACTTCAAGTCCAGCTTGGGAACTCCGAAATACTCAGCCCAGCAAGCATAGTAAACCTGTTCAAAGATATCAATCGCCGTTTGCAGACGATCGTTTATGGCTTTAGGTATGGGTTCGACGTAATGTGGACGGAGCTTGAAGAGCATGGCTTCCTGAATCAAGTCAGGCAATCTGTCATCGTTACTATACTCAGCTAGTGGGGCTTCTTTGATCAGTTCCTTGCGTCGGATCACGGACCAGTGGTACTTACCTTCGGTGATCAGGACGGCTTCCGCCACTGCTTGATACGCCTTGTGTATGTTCCGATTGATAAAATCGCATTGCTCGTTTAGCGCATCGTGTAAAAGGTAGGATCGAGCGAAATACAGCCCCATACCACGGTTCAACAGAAGCTTCAATGCTTCATTGATGCCCAGATCTTTGGCTTTCCAGCGCGGCAGGTTCTGTAAAACGTGTTTATTTCCCCATATCACCTTATGCCCATAGAGCAGATCGTACCACATCAACGTGAGGGGTGTTTTGGCAAGGGAACTCACGGGTTTGAGATCAGAGAAATCCACCTCGATGCCATAATGGTCGCTTAGATCATAATGCAGGCTTTTTAGCGTTCTGCCGATCTGGGAATTTCTCCACTGAGGCATGTCTTTTGATATCACAAAGAAATCAAGATCGTTATATAGCTTTTCCTCATTGTCTGCTATCAGCACTCCGCCTTCATTTCTGCCATATCCACCGCCCAGTACCAAGGCGATTATCTCGTCGCGTGAGAACAGCGCGTCAAAGCGAGCCGCGATGTCCTTCAGGCTCTCATCTATATAGCCGTTGAATCCGTCACTGCCGTAAGGTGCGTATTTATTCATCATGTCTCACTCAATTGTGCCCATCTGTGTCCAATCCCTTAAACAACCTACCGTAGAGGGTCGCGATCAATATCTTAATGTTTAAAAGAGTAGATATTTTGTCAATGTATTCCAGTTCATAAAAGCTGTCCACTCCGGGATTATGCGATGCCACGCTCTCCGACAAGGAGAATACCCCGGGATTATATACGGGAAGATCTCCGATCAGTTTCCGGTTTTTTACTGAGTTCACAAACAGTCGATTGCCGACCAAGTATAACTCCCCGGAAAATGCTGCCCTGAAGAGCAGGTCATATTTGTCCAGACTAAAGCGGATCATCAGACGTCCCCACCATGATTTTGCCACCAGGCGGCTATCGGTGTACCGTCGGGTATTCATGTTTTTGCTTAGCAGTCTTTCTGTGCGAAGCTCTTTACTTACCACGCTGAAGGGGAGATACAGCAGAAGCCAGGGCATCGTTTGGATGGCGAAAAGACACAATGCGAAAACTCTTTGAACTAAACGGTTCAGATACGATGTGACGATACCCAGTTCCACTTGTGACACCAACACCTTATCCAAGATATGAATGCACTCTCCCGATTGAGCGGAAATGAGATTACCTTTGTATACAATCTTGTGATCCAGATCCAGATCCCGTCCCACATAAGTGTTGTCATAGACGATGCTATCGTTCACGCAGGTGTTTTCATCGATTATCACGTTGTTTCCGATGATGCTATTGGGGCCGATCCAGGTCTCGCGTTGGAACCGACAGTTGTTTCCAATCATGATGGGGGGATGCAATTCACAGCTGTGGGGGTAAACCACATTGAGGCCCAAAAAAGTGTCTTTCTCGTTTGTGTATCCCGGCAACACATAGTTTCTATTCCATGCCTTCAGGATGTCCATGCTTAGCTGATAATAATCCTTGATGGACGATATGTTCTTGATCTCAAGGCATTCCGGAGCTGTACTTTGCTTGACAATAGCGTTGCCCAGGTTTTCTCCGGCAGCGAGATAGATCATGCGTTTGCTATCTCCACAGCAAAACCCCTGATCTTGTTTAAAGTAGTCCACCAAATGCTTGCTGTCATAGGAGGCAAAGAAAAAACCGTCCCATAACAGTAGTGCCGTATCTTTACAAAAGGAATGATTCTTCAGATATACATTTTTCAGGCTATCTCCGGGGCGGGCTAGAGCATATGATATCTTGCTGCCCCACTTGCTCCCAACTCCGAGTGAATGTTCGATTTCTTTGGTGGAATTATCAGACACGATGCGAACTTCGTTGAAACCGAGCAGAGTTACCATGTCCAATATGTACTCAAGCAGCGGTTTGTTTACGATCTTCAGCAGGAATGGATCAACATCTGGAAAATAGTCCTTCAACCATCCTGCTTCGTCAGTTCTGGCATATATCAAGCATCGCATCGGTCAATCTCCTTGTCCCATCAATCTCCCATATCTTCATCAAAACTGAGGACGGCTGCTTCCAGATCGTCGAAGATGTGAAATATCTTATGTGCCCGAGTGATGTCAAACACCATTCGGGGCTTCTCCTGCAGATTGGCAATGTGAATATCGCCACCGCCCTGAGACGCCGATTTCAAGCAAGCCACGATGGTGCCGAGGCCGGTGCTATCCACAAAGTCACATTGTGCCATATCAAAGACGAAGTTGACCGCTTTGTCGGCTACGGAATTGTACAATGTACGAAGTTCCGGGGCGTGATAGGCATCGAGTCTGCCTTTTACCTCGATAATTCCCACCTTGTTTTCCTGTTTAAAGTTTAGTTCCATCATGTCTCCTTGTGGCCTTCATCCGCCTGTCTTTGTCACTGGTTCCCGCCGAATTCCGGCATCAATACGCACCTTTACCGCTGATGACCGCGGGAATAGTCTTCAGCAATATTATAATGTCATTTTTAATGCCCTGGCTGCGAATATATTGCATGTCCAGCTGCACCTGTTGCTGAAAGGGGATATCGCTACGCCCTTTGATCTGCCACAGACAGGTAATGCCGGGCTTCACATGCAGCCGTTTGCGATCTTCCAAAGTATATTGCAATACTTCCTGTGGCAGGGGCGGTCTAGGCCCCACCAGGCTCATATCTCCCTTCAAAACGTTGATCAATTGGGGCAGTTCATCGATGCTGAAGCGACGGATAAAACGTCCGACTCTGGTCACCCTGGGGTCCTTCTTCATCTTAAAGATCACGCCGCCTGCAGATTCATTCTGCTCCCAAAGATCATCCTTAAATCTGTCCGCGTTCACGTACATGGAGCGGAACTTGATAAATCCGAAATAGGCTCCGTTCAATCCCACCCTGTCCGCTACATAAAAGATCGGACCGGGATCGCTTAGATAGATCAAGATGGCGGTCACCAGAAACACCGGTGAAAGAATGATGATCAGCAGCAGTGAACCCACCATGTCGATAAAAGCTTTTACAAACTTGGCAAAGGCTACTGTCCATTCCCAAACTGAAAACTTAAGCTGCATTTTCAGCCTGCTGCTCTTCTTTCCCATGCTCAAGAGACGCTCAATCTCGCGCGCTCTCGTGCTTCTGCCATGGCCTTTGTAACTTAGCATCAATGTCTAAAACATCACATGGTGCCAAAGCCACCAAAATCGCGGTTCTTATTCCACCTGAAAACCCGGTACAAGAATACCGGATTCCCAATAATATATCTTTTCCACATACGTCTGGGTTCCTTCATCAGCCTAAAAACCCACTCCATACCCAGCTGCCGCATCCAATATGGCGCACGGGCAATCCTGCCCGAGTAAAAATCAAATAATCCGCCCACACCCATCAGCACTCTTGCTTCTATCTTTTGGGCGTTTTTACGGATGAACTTTTCCTGCAGAGGAGCTCCAAAAGCCACCAGCAGAATATCCGGCCGGGAGTCATTTATCTCCCCAATCACTATGTCACTATCTTTATCATGGTCGAAATAGCCACTTCTAAATCCGCAGATTTTCAGCCGCGGATACTTCTGAACAAGTTTGGTTTTCATTGTTTCTGCTACGCCTTCCGCGGCGCCTAAGAGATACATTGAGTAACCATTACTTTCAGCCATTTCGCACAGCAGCGGAAGCATATCAGTGCCATTTACATTGTCACGGACAGACTTCCCAAGTATTTTCCCGGCGAGTTTGATCCCAATCCCGTCGGCAAACAATTCTTTGCTATCCCTTAAAATGGCATGGTAATCCTTGTCAACAAAAACTTTATTCAGGCAATCAGCATTGACGAAGAACACTTCTTTTTGCTTACGCGTAATGATGGCCGTCTCCACTATGTTCATGGCCTCAGCCATACTGAGATTGGCCAGTTTGATGGCAAAGATATCCAGGCCGTCTTCGGCCTGATCCCTTCTTGATTGCCACTGCTTGATCAAATCTTCCAGATGTGGAATAAAGGATTCCCTGAATTCTGTTCTGGTAAACCGCGTTTGGATTAGCGCGTAACCTGCCGCTGCATAACGCTTCCGGGCGGCGGGATCATCAATGAGAATCCGGATAGCTCTGGCGAGTCTCGATGTATCCCCTTCTCTTACGGCCAAACCGTTCACTTTGTGCTTTAACCATTCCGTGATTCCGCCCACTGCAAAGCCAGTCACGGGAATCTGGTAAGCAAAGGCTTCCAGCCCCACCAAACCAAATGGCTCCTGCCATCGGGACGGGACTATAGCCATGTCAGCCTGCTGATAGTACTCACCAATATCTGCAGTGAAACCCCGGAACGAAATCTTATCTGAGATACCTTCATGCCTTGCAAGATCTTTCAGGTAGG
>JAEWNJ010000031.1 GCA_023392795.1 Candidatus Cloacimonadota bacterium | reverse complement strand
AATGCCCCATCGCAGCTACTGAATTGGCACTGCCGATGATGGCACCCGCCTGTCCCAGAGAGCTGGCTTCTTTACTTTCGAAAGTGAAGTCCTTTGGCTTTTCAGGGATGTGCTTCAGTAAATCCTCTGCCATGATCTCGCTGATCTTGGCCTGAGCATAATTAAGCTCTTCCTGAGCTTTCATTAAGTCACCTTTCGTAATGAGGCCCTTCGCATTTTCCAGGCTATCCAAAGCCTCCTTCTGAGCGTTCTGAGCCGCCAAAGATAGGATCAGCATCAATAATAAGGCTATACCAAGTAACTTTTTCATGATTATCTCCTTGCAGTATTTTGGGTCACTCTCTGGGAGATTTGCTGAATTGTCAAGACTCTTATCGCCTGCATATCCCAGATTAAGCCCGCATACGCTGGTTAGAGAACACGATCTTTCTGCTCCAGTACCGTCTGTTTTTAGCACTTAGCCTATGGCAGTGGAAAACCTTCTACAGCTCACTTGAATAAATGCGTGGGGGTACATTTAAACGCAGTAATCACATGGCTCACAGCCAATGCTCTCTTTACTCGGCATATAACAGATGTGAATATCCACCTAAATATTATTCAGTTTTCTCTTGACATAATCTGGCATTATATAAACTCGTCCTTAACTTTAGTGAGGTGACGATGATGAATCTAGCAAATTGCCCAATCTGTCATAAAGAACTATTGATCCGGGAGTATCAATGCCCGGCTTGCAATGTAAGCTTCCAGGGAGAGTTTAGCCGTAGTTGGCTGGAGGGATTTTCCTCCTCTCAGTTGGAGTTTATCAAGTTGTTTCTATTGGTCCAGGGGAACCTGAAGGAATTGCAGAAGCGCCTGGGCATTTCATACCCCACCGTCAAAAACAGACTATCGGAGATCACCCGGATTATCACGCGGGATGTAGAGGACACGAAGGATTTTAACGATATCCTCTCTGATCTCGAAGCGGGTTTCATCAATGTGGAGGAAGCTGTAGATATGATCCATAAAAGGAGAGAACAATGAAGACGTTAAAAATCCAGAAAACATGGTCTTTCGAGCCACTGGAAGAGATCAAACTAACCAATTGCATGGCACCGATGATCATCGATGCATCTGAGGACAGTCAGATCCATCTGGAGGGCATTTTGAGCTGTGATACTTCGGACGAAGATATTGAGCTTGAGGACTACATCCTGGCCAAGCATGAAGGGGTCACATTCAAATTGGATCTGGATGATCTGCCCGTGGATCAGCGAGATGTAAAGACCTCCCAGCTCAAACTGAGCATCCCTGGCGGAGTGTTCTTAGATATCGAAACTGATAACTTCCCGCTCAGCATCATCGGCATGCTCAATGACATGAAAATCTTTAGCGAAAACTCCCCGATTTCCGTTAAGCATTGTGAAGCAAACCTGCATATCGAAAGCGAGAATGGCCCCTTGAAACTGCATAACATCAAGGGCAATATCTATGCTAAAATGGAGAATGGACCAGTTGTGGCAGAAGACATCGTAGGCGAAGGCCTGCACGTAGAAAGCGAGAACGGCCCCATCAAGTTACGGCTGGCAAGCTTCAATAAGGTGGAAGTGGAAACAGAAAACGGACCCATTCACTATGAAACTCAGCCCGTTGAAGGTGGAGACTTCAGTTTCACCACCGAGAATGGTATCGTGCACCTGGTCTTGCCCTTGCGCTTTAGTTTCAAGCTATCGGCAGAAACCGAAAGCGGGCGGTTCAAATCCAAGCTGGATACACCAGTAGAAAAGGAAGACAATACCTTCCGGATTGAAGCCCTCTATGACGAAGATGAACCTACCACTATCAAGATCCATACCGAGAATGGCTTGATCAAGCTTTCTAGTGATGGGCACATAAACATGAACTATATCAAAGTGAAAATGGAACAACTCAAAGAAGTGCTGCTAAACGTAAAAACTACGGAAGAGCTTAATAAGGCTCTGCAGAAGCTGAATGTAATGGTCGATTATCTGCATCGTTCAGCTCAATCCATTGACGAGGAAAAGATCAAAACCAAGGTTAACGAAGCTACCGACAAGTTAAAAGCCATGGCACAGGAATTTGATCTGAGTAATGCCGGGACTGTGATGATGGGAAAAGTTGAAGGTCTCAGCTCAGAGATCTATGATGGGATCAAAGAGGGGCTGCGCAATGTTAAAGCGGAGTTTGACGGTCTCAAGTACGAACATCTCAACACAGATTCTCTGAAGGAGTATATCAATAAAGTAGTGAATTCCCCACTGATCAAGCCCTATCTGAGCGCAGAGAAGAAACGTCAGGAATCCGAAGAAATAGCTGATCGCAGTCGCTTGAAGATTCTGGATATGCTGGAAGCGGGTAAGATCACCAGCGAGGAAGCAGAACGTTTACTTAAGGCTATCCACAAAGAATAATCTTGACAGCAATCAGAGCCTGAAAATTGTGGCTAAACGACGGTCGGGATGTAGCGCAGTCCGGTTAGCGCGCTCGGTTCGGGACCGAGAAGTCGGAGGTTCAAATCCTCTCATCCCGACCAGTTTAGTTTCACCCAGTTCTTTGGTATATGGCGGATAGGCGTATGGACGTTATAGCTGCCTGAAGAAGTAATGTGTATCCCCTTTATCCCCCATCTCATCCTGAATAGTGGCGCGTGAACCCCTGATCCAGATCTGATTCACAAACCCTGATCAGAGCACGATTTGCGGGATATAGAATAGTAAACAAGTGGGAAGGTAACCCCTAAGTATCGGCTTTTAGTGAACGACAAGGAATATGAAAGAACAGAAACCCGGTCTCATCTACTACATCAAACTGCTCTATCCCTTCGTCAAGAAGGACAGGAGCCTTTTATTCTTTGGTTTGTTTGCCATGTTGGTTACCTCAGCCTTACGTTTGGTGGATCCTCTCATCCTGGCGCTGATCATCGACAAAAGCATACCCAATCAGGATATGCGGGAGATGATGCAGTATGGGATCATGTTCATCGGAGTGGTACTTATCTCCGGGTTGCTTTCATATCTACAGATCGTATTGCTCAGCCGTCTGGGTATCAAGGTTATCACCAAGTTCAAAGGCGATGTGTTTCGCCACTTGTTAAAGCTTCCCGTGCCCTGGTTTAACAAGCAACCCGTAGGGGAACTGATCGCACGCGTGGAAAGTGACAGTGAGAGGGTAAAGGTGCTGTTTAGCGATCTCTCCATCACGATCATGGGCAATATCCTGTTTTTCGTGGGAGTATTCATCGTGCTCTTCGTGCGCGATTGGCAAACCACCATCTACATCCTGCCCATCATCATTGTCAGCATGGTGTCCTATTCCTTCTTGTTCCGCTATATCTCCAAGTTCTTTCGACAGATCCGGGAAAAGTACGCCATTGTGACCGCCAAGATCACCGATTACGTACAGGGCATGCACATGATCCAGGCCCTCAATCAACAAGACAGAATCACCAAGGATCTGGAGGCAGCCAGCCGGGCCAAGAAGAACCTTGAGACCAAGACTTCTTTCATTGAGTACGGTGCGCAGAGCTTCTTCATGTTCTTTTTCAACGTGCTCTTCGTAGTGATCGTAATCTGGATCTCCGCGCCCAAGATCATCGCCGGAGTAGCCACTCTGGGGACCCTGATTGTCTTCATTCAATACATTTACCGCATGGTCTGGCCGTTGATGCATCTATCGGAAAATGTGATGCAGATGCAGCGAAGCTTCGTGTCTCTAAAACGCATCCTGGAGCTTACAGAACTTAGCACTGAGGACGAAACCTATCATGGCAATCTACTCCCTTCATTCGAACGGGAAATCCGCTTTGAGAACGTCAGCTTTGCCTACAAGGACGAGGATTGGATCCTGAAGGATGTATCATTCACCATCCCCAAAGGCAAGAAGATCGCCCTGGTGGGAGCTTCAGGAAGCGGGAAAACGACGACTGTGAGTCTGCTCTGTGGATTTTACCACGTGCAAAAAGGGCGCATCCTAATCGATGATACCCCTATCGACAATCTGGATTTCCGAGCCTGGCGCCGCAAGATCGGGCTCATTCTGCAGGATATATTCCTCTTCCCGGGCTCGATCCTGGAAAACATCAGAGTTTACAACGATACTGTACCTGAAGATGAGGTTAAGAAAGCCGTATCGGTTGTGCAGCTCGATGATTTTATCGCGCAATTGCCCGCCGGCTTGAATAGCGAATTGGCGGAGCGGGGGCAGAACATCTCGCAGGGCGAAAAGCAACTCATCTCTTTTGCCCGCGCGCTGGCCTTCAATAGCGAGATTATCATTATGGACGAAGCCACAGCTTCCATCGATCCCCAGACAGAAGCTAAGATCCAGCGCACGATGCAAAAGGTCTTCAAGGGTAAAACCGCCGTAGTAGTGGCGCATCGCCTGACTTCCGTACTGGACGCAGATGAGATATTGTACTTCAGTAATGGGAAGATTCTAGCCCGGGGCAAGCACGCAGAGCTTATGAACCTAAGCCCTGAATACCGCAAGCTGGTGGAATTGCAACTGGTGGGAGAAGACCATGAATAAGCATTTGAAGTGGATTGTCACCCAGTACAAAGCGAATATCTGGTTCGTCCTGATCATGGTGCTCTTCACCCTGGCGTCTTCAGCCGTATCCATCGCGTATCCCTATGCCTTTAAACGCATGATAGACCTTTTGCGCGACATCTTGCAGAATCCGGCTTCCTACCCTCAGCCGATGAATGATGTCAACCGCGTGATCTGGCTCTTTCTCGCCATCGGCGCTGCTCAATTTCTCACAGGATTTTACCCCTGCGTACGTGCTCTCGTAAACCTACGCTTTGAACACACTCTCCGCATGCTTTATTTCAAGTTTATCGCGGGCAAGGATTTCCGTTTTTTCCAACACTTCCGCACGGGCGACATCGTTACCCGGCTCACGGACGATCTTTCGGATTTCCCCAAGATATCCTGGTTCCTTTGCAGCGGTATCTTCAGAGCCTTCAATTCCTTCTCGATGATCCTCTTTTCACTGGTCGTGATGTTTAGCATCAACGTCAAGCTGACCCTGCTGTCCATCGCGCCACTGCCGCTGATGATGATAGTCTTTTACTTCACCAGTGAGAAACTATACACGAACTTTGAGAAGAATCAGCGTGCAATCTCCGACATCAACAGCCAATTGGAGATGAGCTTTTCCGGCATCCGCATCGTGAAATCCTTTGTGAGTGAAGAGAAGTACAACCGCTTTTTCGATATCGCCCTCGCCAATCGCTTCAAGACAGAAATGAGCGTGGTAAAGCTGAACGCCGTACTATCGCTGATCTATCAATACATCGATTATTTTGCCCAGATAGGCGTGATCATGTTTGGTGGCTTCATGGCTGTAAAGGGAGAGATCTCTGTGGGTACCTTCTTCCTTTTCTACACTTATCTCTCCATGATGATCTATCCTCTGCTCGATCTGCCCCAGCTCTTCGTCTCCGGAAAGCAAGCTTTTGTAAATATCGACCGCCTGGAAAAGATGAAGCACTTCCCCACCTTCAACATGGATGATAGCTACGGCAAGCCCGTAACAGAATTCACATCCCTGGCCTTTGATCAAGTCAGCTTCCGCTATCCCGGCAAGGAAGACAAAGTGCTCGATGAACT
>JAEWNJ010000112.1 GCA_023392795.1 Candidatus Cloacimonadota bacterium | reverse complement strand
TCCCATGGCAATCATCCAATTCGTGGAAGAATCCACCATCAAGGCCAAAAAAGACGGCATCAAAGCTGAAGACCTGAATAAATAATAAGACCTGATACGTCTTTGAATGATAAAAAACCGGCTGTTTTGTGCAGCCGGTTTTTTTTAGGTTCTGCGGTTCTGCGGTTTTGCAGTTTTCTGGTTGTCAAGTTTTCAGGTTTTAGAGTTTTAGAGTTTTCAGGTTTTCAGGTTTTGAAGTACAGGCGGTCGCCGTACCGCCTTTTGGTTATCAAGTTTTCAGGTTTTCAGGTTTTTCGAGTTTTCAAGTTTTCGAGTTTTGAGGTTTTGAGGTTTTGGGGTTTTGAGGTTTTGGGGTTTTCGAGTTTTCAGGTTTCGCGGGGGTGTGGGCCTTAGTTGCATTGTATCATTATGTTATGCGTTATGCGTTATGCGTTATGGTTTCGTTCACCGTTCACCCTTCACCGTTAACCTCTTGCTATCTTGTAGCTGATACGCCTCCCATACACCGGTCGTACACCGGTCGTACAATCGTATGACCGGTGTATGGGAGGCTCATTAGATGCGTATGAAGCTCAAGATAGGAAGATCATGGAACCGGTTGGGGATGATCTCAAAAAATCACTTTCAAACCATGTGAGTAAAGTAGGCAAACAGAGAACCATCCTACGCTGAGAGGGCTGCCAGGCTCCGCTACGTAACGTAGCATTCCGAGGCTACGAATGTCTAAACTCCAGGAGGCAGCTTTAGCTGCCTTCAGAAGCGAGCTCACGCTCACTGTGGCAAGCAGGAGCTTGCCACCCCAATTCGGCCACCTCCAGGCGCCTACCCACTCGAGTTGGAAGAGAGCCGCATTTCAGATAGCACTTCTATAAAACTCGAAAACCTTAAAACCTTAAAACCTTAAAACCCCAAAACCCCAAAACCCCAAAACCTCAAAACCGCAAAACCACAGCACCGCAGAACCTTAAAACTTGAAAACTCGAAAACCTGAAAACTTGAAAACTCGCCCCCCCAATCACACATGGTTGCGCAATTTCAGCTCCATCGGATGCGGATGCAGATACACCTGTTCCGCGAGATAGGGTTTGTCATATTTGCGCACATAATGATTGATCAGGGTGATGGGTACGATCAGCGGAATTATGCCCTCCTTGTATTGATCGATCAGTTCGATCAGTTCCTGCTTTTCCAGGCTGTCCAGATCCTGTTTGAAATAGCCCAGAATATGCAGCAGTACGTTTTGGTTTTTGCTGGGCGTGGCAGGTCGCTTTGCCGCTGTCATCAGCAGCTCAAAGTACTGATCCAGCGCTGTCTTCAGCGGCATTTGCTTCACCTTTGCCACCAGCGATCCCATCTCCCGGTAATGCTGGGGACTATGCGCCATGATCAGGTATTTGTGGATGGTATGGAAGTTCACCAGATCACCTGCTTTGGCTTTCCCGTTCAGAAGGTTCCACCAACGCTGCATGATGAAGATGCGCTCGATGAAGTTCTCACGTAGTATAGGATCATGCAGACGCCCTTCTTCTTCCACCGGGAGCAGCGGGAAGGCCTTCATGAACTCCCGGGCATATAGGCCGATCCCGGTTTTTCCGGCAGCACCGCCATGCGTGGGATACACCTTTACGCGTTCCATCCCGCAGGAGGGTGACTTGCTCTTGAAGATGTATCCGCAGAGTTGGAGAGCTTTCAGGTTTTCAGTGGCAGCCAGGCTGTAATTGTGCATATGTTCGCTGTAGTCCAATCTGCCTTTGATGGTGATCATGCGGTAATCGTCTTTCGTTCCTTCCAGACGCAAAGCTTCTCTGGGGATCGATAGTCCGATGCCCACTTCGGGGCACAGATCGATGAAATCGGCATAATTTCCAAGTGTTTCCACGATCCAGGAATCGTATTTGTGACCCCCGTCGTAACGTACTTCCTGTCCCAATAGACAGGACGAGATGCCAAGCCTGAGTTTATCCATCATTTCTCCTTTCCCAAAGAAAACAAGGATGGCGGGCAGGGGAAATCCTGTCAACTCAAGAAAAGCATTGACAAAATACTGTAGATGACTAATTTATGTTGACGTGTAAAGCTTCGGTGTCATTTCCGAAGCGTACCCCTTGCAAAGAAAACAATGGAGGTTATATGCCGCAGCTGCCATCAATATGGTATTTAGCGCCCTTCGGGGCTATATCAGCGCTGTTTTTTGCCTACTTCTTTTATCGTTCAGTAAAAAGCCACAATCCGGGTAATGACCGCATGGTGGAGATAGCCGGATTTGTGCGCGAAGGGGCCTATGCCTATCTATTGCAGCAATACAAGGGCATTGGCATCTTCTTTGCCGTAGCTCTGGCGATATTTCTCTATCTGGCATATGGCTTGAAGGTATTGGATCCCATGATTCCCTGGGGCTTTACCAGCGGTGGGATCATGAGCGGTCTGGCAGGATTCATCGGCATGAATACCGCTACTATGGCTTCCAGTAGAACCGCTCAGGCCTGTTCTGAGGGTTTGAACAAGGGCCTCAAGGTGGCATTCAGAGCTGGCGGCGTGATGGGCCTTACCGTAGTTGGATTGGCACTTGTGGATATTTCAGCCTGGTTTTACATCCTCAATCTGATGGATTATTCTCTGGAAAAGATCGCGGTAGTGATGCTTTCCTTTGGCATGGGTGCCAGTACGCAGGCTCTGTTTGCGCGGTTGGGTGGCGGCATCTATACCAAGGCCGCGGACGTGGGAGCAGATCTGGTGGGCAAAGTGGAAGCCGATATCCCGGAAGACGATCCCCGCAATCCTGCCACTATTGCCGATAACGTGGGCGATAACGTGGGCGACGTAGCCGGCATGGGCGCAGACCTCTATGAATCATACGCAGGCTCCATCCTTGCCACTGCTGCTTTGGGGATGAGCGCGGTATTGCGGCTATCTGCCACCGATCCTGCTTTTAAACAATACATGGTCAATTTCATCGCCGCACCCCTCGTTTTGGCGGGC
The DNA here is from genome assembly GCA_023392795.1 of Candidatus Cloacimonadota bacterium. Classification (GTDB taxonomy): domain Bacteria; phylum Cloacimonadota; class Cloacimonadia; order Cloacimonadales; family Cloacimonadaceae; genus UBA5456. The sequence goes on along the minus strand of JAEWNJ010000112.1, from coordinate 7,697 downwards.
ATCGGCGCATTACTATCGATCTTTGGCATCTTTATCGTATCCACCAAGGAAAACGCAGGCATGAAGGAATTGATGGCTGCCTTGAATAAAAGCGTTTATCTCAGCTCTGGACTCATCGCCGCCGCATCGTTCATCGTGTGCAAGGTGTTGCTGCCCGGCGAATACTATATGGGGATCTTTATGTCCTCGGTGGTGGGTCTGATGGCAGGTATCCTGATCGGCCATACCACTGAACTCTGGACCTCGCATTCTTACAAGGCCACCCGTAATATCGTGAAACAGGGCGAATATGGCTCGGCTACGGTGATTCTGGAAGGCATCAGCGTGGGCATGCTTTCCACTGCTATGCCGGTACTCATTATATCTGCGGGCATTTTGATCGCCTATGTGGCTTCCGGCGGTTTTTACCACGTGGAATTGGGGCTGTATGGCATCGGATTTGGTGCCGTGGGTATGCTGGCAACCCTGGGCGTCACTCTGGCTATGGATGCCTTTGGCCCCATCGCCGATAACGCCGGCGGCAACGCGCAAATGTCCTATCTGCCCAAAGAAGTTCGCGAACGCACCGACAATCTGGACGCCGTTGGCAATACCACCGCTGCCATCGGTAAAGGATTTGCTATCGGCTCGGCGGCGCTTACGGCTATGGCGCTCCTGGCTGCCTATCTGGAAAAAGTGCGGGACGGCTTCGTGATGATGGGGCAAAAAATAGGCGAAACTCAATATCTAAATATATCATACGGATCGATCAGCGAAAAGGTGGAGGCATCTTCCGCCAGCTTGATCCAATTCATAGATTATTACCAGGTGAATCCGCTCAATCCTAAGTTCCTGCTGGGGATCTTCATCGGCGCGATGGTGGTATATGTATTTTCCGCACTCACCATCAAAGCGGTGGGGAAAGCGGCAGGCCTGATGGTGAAGGAAGTTCGCCGTCAATTCACCACCATGCCCGGCATCCTGCAAGGTAAGACCAAGCCGGATTACGCCCGCTGTGTAACCATCTCCACCATCGGAGCTCAACAGCAGATGATCCTGCCGGCGGTGATCGGCATAGTGACGCCTGTGATAGTGGGTCTGATCCTCGGTGTGGCTGGGGTTTTGGGCGTTCTGATCGGTGGTCTCACCACAGGCTTTGTTACGGCGGTGATGATGAATAACGCCGGCGGCGCCTGGGATAATGCCAAGAAGTACGTGGAAACCGGCGAAAGCGGCGGGAGCGGTTCCGCTGTGCACAAGGCCACGATTGTGGGCGATACGGTTGGCGATCCCTTCAAGGATACCGCGGGTCCCTGCATCAACATCCTGATCAAGCTGATGAGTATGGTCTCCATCGTGTTTGGTGGTTTCATAGTTGCCTATTCACCCAAAATCGAAGCGCTCTATACTCCGAAGATGCCGGTTATCGAGCATCAGGCAGAGTTTGATATGCCGGCGGTGCCCGCAGATAGCATGCTGGTGAATGACATAATAGTGGATTGAAGCCCGCCTTCGGGGGCGGTGCTGGAACTGCCCTAGGGGGGACAAGATTCCCGATGCGGAACCAATCGCAGCCTTGGAGAAAATCTTGAAAGATTCAAAAAAGGAATATAACAGAACCATGAAACTAAAGCTGCTTGCTTCGATCTTGCTGTTGCTTATGGCTGCTCTGGTCAGTTCCTGCAAGGACGAGCCGGATAATATTGTGCCGCAGGTGCCAACCTGGATAACCTTGCCGGAATACGATTTCCCCATTTACGTAGCCAAACGGGGAGGTGTGGTAACCACCAGCCAGGAAACCTTTGACGTTACAGGATTTATGGAAGTGGGCGATTCTACTGCCTTTGGCGATACCTTGGAGTGGAAATTTATCCCTTATAACGGCAGGCTGCCATGAAGAAATTGGTCATCCTGCTGTTTGTCTTTGGTATTGGCCTGTGTTATGGTGACGATTTTCCTGCCGGAGTGCCAACTGAGATGTTTGGTTTAGTGATCACATCTTCCATAAACCTGAATATCCGCCACGACATCGACATAAATCATCCTGCCATCACAGCTTTACCACATTATGATTACCTTGTGGAACCCATTGCCATCGGTTTATCTGGTACCGGACTGGCGAATATTACGGTTGCGAGTAACTTGGTTTATACCTTCGTATCTGCATATCACGGTAGTACCTGGCACAAGGCAAATCCCTATGCCGAACTACCATATGATGATATGGTTTTAGAACAGGTGGATTTTGATGCCGGTTCTGAAGTTATCCTGCTTGCTGGGCGAAATGACCCCTTTATGCAAGTGACTTTTGATAGCTTCACCGCTGTTTACAACGAGGCGGAACAACATAAGGTAACCGTCAGCTGGACAACCACTTCTGAAACCGGTCTCAGCAGCTTCAGGCTGTTGTATGGCACCAGTGATAATCCGGATCAGTCTGTATATGTAGAGTCTGTTCCTGCCACAAACACAGATCAACCGCACACTTACAGCTTCGAATACCCTAATATGTTGGTGGGTTACACGTATTATTTTTGGCTAAAGCTGATGGACAATCTCAATCAGGGCTACATCTACGGGCCGGTTTCAGTAGCAGTTGGAGAGCCATACGTTCCCCAAAACATGGTTTACAGTGTGGTTCCAAATCCCTGCGATAACGAGTTTTGGTGTTCGTTTACACTTCAGGATAGCTCCCTGGTAAGCATTGTGCTGTTGGATGCAAACAACAACGTGGTAAAAGAGATTTGCCATAATGAAAGTTATACTGCATCACGCTATCTGCGCCGGGTTCAAGTTCACGACCTTCCAGAAGGTTTGTACAGGATTTACTACTGGATAGAGACAGACAGCGAACCCTTTTATGCCTATGGGGATGTCCTGATAGAGAGAGAATAGGGGTTTTTATCCGTTTTAGACATGAACAATATGTGCCCTTCACCCAGTGTCTTGTCAACCTGGGGGTGGAACAGCAGCTCTCTTTCGAGATTGTTCGATAAGATCGGATTAAGGGAACTCGATGGGAAAATTCTGTAACCTGAAAGACGGTCACTCATCCAGCCCGAACCACCAGCACAAAGTGTTTGACAAATAACGCCCACTTCCCCCCATTGAACCTTATGAAAGAGATCATTCGCAGAAAAACCCGCTGTATCCGTTTGGGAAATATCAGCATCGGCGGCGATGCCCCGGTTTCCATTCAGAGCATGCTCAGCGTTAAAACCGCTGATGTTGAAGCCGCCTCAAGCCAGATTCGCAGCCTGGTATCCGCCGGATGCGAGATTATCCGTTTTTCAGTGATGGATATGGACGACGCCCGTGCCATCAGCAGCTTGAAGCAGATCAGCAGTGCGCCCCTGGTTGCCGATATTCATTTCGATCACAAGCTGGCCCTGGCAGCCATTGCCGGGGGCATTGACGGCCTCAGGATCAACCCCGGTAATATCGGCAGCAGAAGCGGGGTGGAAAGCCTGGTGACTGCAGCCCGGGAACGTGAAATCCCCATCCGCATCGGAGTGAATAGCGGTTCGCTGCCCAAAGATCTCTTACAGAAGTATGGTCATGGCACACAGGCGATGGTGGAAGCGGCGCTCAGTCACGTACACATTTTGGAGGATCTGGGTTATAACGAGATCAAGATTTCCGTGAAGGCATCTGCCATCGACCTCATGCTGGATAGCTACCGCGAACTCAGCCGCCGCGTGGATTACCCGCTGCATCTGGGGCTCACCGAATCAGGCACCTTGCTTTTGGGCAGCGTAAAAAGCGCCATAGCTCTGGGCATATTGCTGGAAGAAGGCATCGGCGATACCATCCGGGTGTCGCTCTCGGCAGATCCCGTACAGGAGGTTGTGGTGGCGCGGCAGATCCTGGTGGCGCTGGGTTTGCGCAAAGGCCTGAACATCGTTTCCTGCCCAACATGCGGACGCACCCGGATCAATCTGATCGCCCTGGCGGAAAAGGTGGAAGCTGCTCTCGCCGAATTTCGGGATCGTGAAATGACGGTTGCGGTGATGGGATGTGCTGTAAACGGTCCCGGCGAAGCCAGAGAAGCTGATTTTGGCATTGCCGGCGGTGTGGGAGAGGGTTTACTCTTTGCCCGGGGTGAGATCGTGGCGAAAGTGCCCGAAGACAGGCTGGTGGACGAACTGCTAAGGCTAATCAGAGAAAGCAGATAGGATGCTATTTCAGATCTTTGCCAGCTTCTTCAAGATCGGTGCTTTTACCATCGGCGGTGGCTATGCCATGATTCCTTTGATCAAAAATGAAGTCTGCACAAAGCGTGGCTGGATCACGGAGGACGACTTTTTGGATGGTCTTGCCGCCGCACAAAGTGCCCCAGGCCCAATCGCCGTAAACATCAGCATTTACACAGGCTTTCACGCTCATGGCTACAGTGGCATGCTGATGGCGGTTTTAGGCTCCGTCTTGCCTTCTCTGATCATCATTGTGGCCATCGCCATGCTGTTTCATCAATATGCCGAACAGATGATGGTGAAAAGGGCTTTCAGCGCGCTCCGTCCGGCCGTAGTGGCCTTGATCGCAGTGCCTTTGCTCCAGATGGCAAAAAAGAGCGGCCTCAGCCTGAAGAATGCCTGGTTTCCCCTGCTGATCGCCGTGCTGGTAGGCGCCCTAAACGTCACTCCAGTCTATCTGATATTGCTCACCATAGCCTATGCTGTGTGGGAGGCCAGAAAGTGATCTACCTGCAGATGCTTTTAACCTTTGTCAAGATCGGGCTCTTCAGCTTTGGCGGGGGCTACGCCATCCTGGCGATGATCCAGCAGGAAGTGGTCATCAAACACGCCTGGATCACAGAAGCGGAGTTTGTACAGATCGTGGCGATATCACAGATGACGCCTGGGCCGATTGCGATCAATGCCGCCACCTTCATCGGTTTTCAGAAAGGGGGGATCCTGGGCTCCCTGCTCTGCACTTTTGGGGTGATTCTGCCATCTCTGATCATCATGCTGCTGATCACGCTTACCTATTTGAAATTGAAGAAGCAGGCATGGTTTCAAAACGTCTTCAAGCGCTTGCGTCTCTTGTCTCTGGGTCTCATCGCGGCTGCTCTGATCATGATCTTGGGGCACGCGGTGAAAGACCTCTTTTCCGTAACTATCTTTGTGCTGTGTTTTATAGCTACCTGGCGCTTTAAACTGAATCCCTTCACCATGCTGATCGTCAGCGCCATCGTCGGCATCCTTTTTGGCAGCGCGTGATGCTAAGAACCCGCTATCCCTCGGTTGCAAACCTGATCTTAGCCATCCTGGCTCTGATGTCCTCATCCTGCGCCTATAAGGGGGTGAATACCTTTCCTCTGGATCCGCTTTATCCCCGTCAGGATACACTGTTACAGAGTCTTAACGCCATCTCTCAGCGGCAGCCCGGCCTGGCCAGGCATCGCATCATCGGATTTTCGGACACAGAGCATCTGCCTCTTTACGCCATCGAACTGGGCAGAGGCCAACGCCAGATCCTGATCATCGGCCAGCATCACGGCGATGAAGTATTGGGCGTAGGGCTGGGCATGTATGTGGCTGAGCAAATGACAGAAAGCTATGCTACAAATAAACGGGTGAAAGACTTGCTGGATCAATTCACTCTCTGGATCATACCCACCATCAATCCTGAAGGCTGGCGTCCGGTGAGCAGCGGCGTGCTCAAGAATAAGCGAAAGAACAACCGCGATACGGATGGCAACAAGCGGCTCGATCTCCGCACCGATGGAGTGGATCTGAACCGCAATTACCCGGTGTTTTGGGATCTGGACGGCGAATCGAATCCCATCAGTTCATATTACAAAGGCCCCGCGCCCGCATCGGAAAGCGAAGTGCAGAGCGTTATCTTGTTGGGCCGGCAGCAGAATTTTGAGTTCGCTGTGTTCTATCATTCTTCTGCTTCCGGAGCTCTGAACGAAACCATCTTCCTCCCCGCGGTTGATAGCCCCGATTCCACCTTTACCAAGCTGCAAGAGCTTGCCGATCTCTATGCAGGATCAGTGCCGCGGGATTATCGTCCTGGGACCTATCGCCTGCATCGGGGCAGCACTTCCAAGGTGGGAAACGCGCGAAACTTCTTTTATCACAGCCTCGGTGTGCCCGCCATGTTGATCGAGATTGGCGGGGTGGATAAAGATGGTAAAAGCATCATCCATCCTCCGGCTAAGATGCTGAAACGCATTCAGAAAAGGCATTACAGCGCCATCCTCGATCTGCTGGAAAAGTTGCCACCCTCGGAGTTATAACTGCTTCCTCCTCCGAACCAAAGATCCTCATCAGGCAAATCTGATTGCCCTTCCATCACTCCGATAACGCTTACTACTCCTGAGGAGACGAGTCCCCCCGGGATTTTTGGTCGCCACTAAAGCCACGCGGCTGCCTATCTCGTTGCGTAGCTACCCATTTCGTGCCTCTGGCTCCATATCCTACTATTCTACTGGCTCATTCTTCAATCCGGCTTATCTTATCTTCAAATAAACAACAGATAAGGAGAAAGCAATGTTCGCAAGAGAAATCAAGAACGGCGTTTTCGCAGTAGGGATACAGGATTGGGGACGCAGGTTGTTCGATTCCCTCATTCCGCTTCCTGACGGCACCAGTTACAATTCTTATTTGGTCAAGGGTTCCCAAAAGACTGCCATCATCGATACAGTGGATCCCGATTTTGTGGATGAATATCTGGCAAATCTGGAGGGTCTGGACAAGCTGGATTACATCATCACTCTGCATTCAGAGCAGGATCATTCCGGTAGCATCGGTTATCTGCTACAGCGTTTTCCCTCTGCGCAGGTGATCTGCTCACCCAAGGCTGTGGATCTGCTCACCGAGCATCTCCTGCTGGATCCGGCGAAACTGCGCGCGGTAGAGGATGGCGAAACTATCTCTTTGGGTGATAAATCTTTACGCTTTGTCCACACTCCCTGGGTACATTGGCCCGAAACCATGGTTGCGTACCTGGCGGAAGAGAAGATCCTCTTCAGTTGCGATTTCCTAGGCTCCCACTCTGCCGGCAGCGGACTCTATGACGATGGCGATCCTGCCGTGATGGAAGCAGCCAAACGCTACTATGCCGAAATAATGATGCCCTTTAAAAGCCAGATCAGATCCAATCTGAAGAAGGTGCGCGAACTGGATATCGAACTGGTAGCTCCCAGCCATGGCCCCATATGGAATCACCCGGAGGACATCATATCTGCCTATGAGGATTGGGTGTCCGATAGAGTAGACAACAAAGTGGTGATCCCCTATATCTCCATGCACGGCAGCACCAGGAAAATGGTGGATCATCTCACCAAAGAACTCATCCGGAAGGGCGTAAAGGTGGAACTCTTTGATCTTGCCGTCACCGATATCGGTAAACTGGCAATGGCGCTGGTGGACGCCGCCACGATCGTGATCGCCAGCCCAACTGTGCACGTCGGCCCCCATCCCGTGGTTGCCTACGCCACGCTATTGGCAAACGCCATCAAACCCAAGGCTCGCTTCGCCGCTGTGATCGGCTCTTACGGCTGGGCGAATAAACTGGTGGATGGCATCCTGGGCCTGATGCCCAATCTGAAACCGGAAGTCCTGGGCGCAGTGATCTGCAAAGGCGAAGCCAAGGAACCTACTTTACAAGAACTTAGCGATCTCGCAACATTGATCGCCGAGAAACACCATAGCCTCTAAACATCCCGTATACAAAAGCAAGGGAGCTCCAGCCAAATGGGGCTCCTTTTT
>JAEWNJ010000103.1 GCA_023392795.1 Candidatus Cloacimonadota bacterium | reverse complement strand
GCACCAGGGGTTCGCTTTCCACTCCACGGGCAAAATCCAGAATCTCGCGCACCATCTGATCGATCAAACGGGTCTGTTTCACAATATTCTGACTGTAGTTACTGGTTCCGGGAGACATGTTTTCGATCAACTGCGCCGTGAGCACGATCACAGTGAGCGGAGTCTTGATATCGTGGATAATCTTGCTGGCAGCCATCCCGATCGCCATCAGGCGGCTCTTGCTGATCATCTCGTCCATCAATTCTGCGAAACGCTCATTGGTTTCTCTCAACCGTACGGATAGAGTGCGCATCAGGTTGAACATCATCATGGGATGGGTGAACGAGATATCCACAAATACCTTCCGCGGGATCAAGAGTAGCTCCACATCGTCCAGCGCACGCACCGACGCACTGCGCGGTTCGTCGTTGATCACCCCCATTTCACCAAAGAATTCACCGGGTTCCAGTACGGATAGTTGCGCGTGGGGCATATCCAGATTGTTTAGATTCTTCATGATCTCCACGCGTCCCTTACAGATATAAAACAAGTTATCAGCGGTCTCGTTTTCAGCTATAATGCTTTGCCCAGCCTTGTAATGAATGCGGGGAAGATCCTTGGCAAAATTGTTTACCTCTTCCTCACTTAGACCCTGAAAGATGCTCTGAGGCTTTACTTCATTATGTTCCATACTGCTACTCCCTAATAGGCATATTACTCAATTGTCCTATGATTTTCAGGTTCGGAATATCTGTCAAGTAATTCCTCTGATTAGCATTCCCCCATTTTACAATCCAGAATTATTTTCGATTGCATGATCACGTCTGGCTTCGATGCTATGCCATCGTTTGTACTGAACGATCATGCTTATGCAGGTGCTGAAGAAGTTGATTAAAGCCTCCATAAGCCCGGAGGGCGCACCACAGGAAATACCCTACACCGTTCCGCATATTCTCAAAAGGGCGCTACGGCGAGCGCTCCTACTGTACAGACGGTCGCTGTACCGCCTATGTTCTGCAGGAAAGTCCATACGGTGAACGCTATGATTGTTTTGCCCATATATGGCTTTGCGTAGATCGGGGAGTGTGTTTGTGTCTCTACATCAGGGATCAATGGTGCCCATTGTCAGCACGAACTCCACAGGAACCCCTCTTGAACCCCACCTGAATCCAGTTCGGGTGGGGTTCAGGTGGAGTTCGAGTGGAATTCAAGCCAGAAGAGGGATACAGCGGATGACCCAATGCAAGACAAGACTAAGGGGGTAGTACAATCTCCACTGATGATGGCGCGGTGGTCCCGCAGTCTTGTACCCCGAAAAAAGCCTTGACGAAAATAAGCCTCGAGATATTTAGGCAATTAACTAAATACCTTAAGAAGGAAGCCAGCATGTCAGACAGCGTGTTCAAAGCCATTGCCGATGCCAACCGACGCAAGATCCTGAATATTCTGAAGCAACACCACAGCCTCAGCGCAGGCGAAATTGCCGAGTATTTTGAATTTAGCAAAGCCAGCCTCAGCGAGCACTTGAAGATCCTGCGCAATGCGAACCTGATCTACGGTGAAAAACGGGGGCAGTATATCCACTATTCCCTGAATACCGGCGTGTTTGAAGACATACTGACCTGGGTGCTTACCTTGAGGAAAAGCGAGGAATCATGAAGCGCATCACAAACTTCTGGGGATCATTGATCCTGCTATTCGTTTACACCGTAGCTCTTATTTATTTTATGAAGGCGTTGCCCTCTGACGCTCAAATCCCGATGCACTGGAACGTCAGGGGTGAGGTTGACGGATTCTTTGGCAAGACCGGAGCCATACTTTTCGGCCTTGGCTTCAGCTTTGGACTGTTTTTTCTGCTGTATCTCCTCCCCCTGTATTCGCCCAAGTACCGGCAGGATGAAGAGCGATTTGAAAAGGTATTGCCCACAGTGACCTTTGTAACCATCCTATTCTTTGTATTGATCAACGTCTACAGCTATCTGATCGCGTTTTACGGCAACGTGATACCTGTGAATTTCATCTATGTGTTAATCGGTTTACTCTTCGTCTTTTTGGGCAATCTCCTGCCCAAAGTGCCGCGCAATTTCTTCATCGGGATCAGGACACCCTGGACCTTGACCGATGAGGATAACTGGCACAGGACTCACCGTTTGGGTGCCTATCTCTTTGTTCTGGGAGGGTTGTTGATGCTGTTAAAATCCTTTGTCCCATATTCTGCGCAGATGTTTCACTTGTTGTCGATGATCCTGGCCCTGGTGTTGTTCCTTTATCCCCTTGTGTATTCATTCATCTTCTTCATTCGAAAACGGGTATAGAGAAAAAACTTGACTCTTTTGTAGCACCTTCCCCAAATTGGACTAGATTAGATTTATGCTACCAAAAGGAGGTATTGTCATGTTTTTAAGCGGATCACAGCTAAAAGAAGTATTCCTCAAAGCCAAGCAAAAACGCTTTGGAATAATCGCTTCAAATGTAGTTTTCGATTCTCAGATCAGAGCCATCGTTCAGGGCTATAACAGCGTTGGATCGGACGGTCTTTTGCAAATGAGCTCTGGAGCGTGCAAATACGCCGCGGGAGAATCTCAGGATATGAATGCCGGAGCGCGGCTGATCTCCACCATCATCAAGACCTTTGCCGCGCAATTCCCCAAAAGCGGTGTAGGCTTGCACATCGATCACGCCACTCCCAATTACTTCGATTTCATCGTCTTCTGCATCGAGAACAATCTGGTAACTTCGGTGATGATCGACGCATCCAAAGAAGCTTTGGCGGAAAACATCCGCATCACCAAAGAAGTGGTGGAAGTGGCACATAAACACGGCATCCTGGTGGAAGGCGAAATCGGCCACATCAAAGGCACCGAGGATGAGATCGTATCCGATACCGAGCTTTACACGCATCCCGAAGAAGCACTGGAATTTGTGACAAAGACCAATG
>JAEWNJ010000014.1 GCA_023392795.1 Candidatus Cloacimonadota bacterium | reverse complement strand
ATCCTTCTGCATTCAGAAAATCACCAAATCTGTAGTTAGCTTTGGCCAGCAGCCCCAGATTGTAGATACTGGTATGAGCTTCAGCAGTGGCATCAGTTAAACCTGAGGCGGGTGCTAAAAAGCTATCAATATCAATGTAGCTTAGTCCCAAAGCCAGGTCAAAGTGTTTAAGCACAGGATGAGGATTATCGGCGAATTCTCGATAGACCTCAAAGGGATTGATTGCCAGACCATAAGCTTTGTATGCATCGTAAGAGTGGTAAGTCCCCAAGAAGTTTCCGGACGAATCCCACTGCTCCTGCTCACCGAAATCCATATAGATTCCCCAATCACTGTTTTGATTTAAGGCAGGCAGACTAAGCGCTATGCCCTTGTATCCGATAACGGCAAAAGCGGCATGATAATAGTAGTCGTCGTCAGTAACATCTGGCAGCCACTTATACTTGATTACTGAATAAGAAAATCCTTCTTGAAACGCGGCCAGGGCCGGATTGGTGTAGCTCATCAGAGGATCGCTATTCCAGGCATTGCCCACTGTGGTATTGTATCCTCCCATGGCATGAGTCGTAGCCGAAGTTTCAAATGACAAAGACAGTAAGCCAGCTGATGAGATCGCTCCCAGGCTGACAATAAATACTAGCATAACAAACAAAGCGAGATGTTTCATATCTTTCTCCTATCAATCAATGAGTATGATACTGATCCCCATTGTTGAGTCCCAAATGTTGGTGTAAATTCCAACTCATTGTTTCTCTGGTTGTTTGAGGGCATCTGATATCCCTCGTTACTCACAATCTATGTAAGGCCAAGCGACCAATTGCATTGTTTTCTTCTTGTTGATCTGAGTCAAGTTCTTTTTCATAAATAAACTACCTTGCTGCGACGGGCTGGAGCCCTGCGGAGGAGGCGTAGCCGACTTAAGCAGGGCTCCATCCCGTCGCGCGTTGCTTCAAATGGTATAGGCATTTTCAGGGTATCCTTGATTCTTTCCATTGGCTCCGATAGGTACATTTTCCCGCTTATCCAGTCTTCGGAATAGCCTTGCAGGATCGCACCAAACAGCCGAAGGCAGCTCTTTTCATCAGGGAACATCCGGATGCATTTCTCCCTCAAGTCTGAGCTCCTCGTTTAAGCGCTCCAGCGAGTTTGTGCACTTGATTCTGCTCCAATGTGCAGTAGGGAAATCAAGATAGACCGATATCTCATGGTAAGTGCTATCCAGCCCAGATAAATATCGTTACCCACGCTGCTGATCTGGCCGATCGCATCAGGAGCCAGTTGCATTCCGTTCCCCGGAAAAGCTCTATCTTCCGCTTGCCGCGCATCCCGTGATCCGGTCAGGCAATACTCATGCTTCCGCATGACCTGTATCCGACCGGCTCTCTATATGAAAATGAAGTAGAAGATAGCACAAAGGGATGAGGAATACTCGAGACCCTGAAAGGACATCAAAACCCTGGACAACCAGGAGAGATCAGTATCTGATATTGTCGCCCGGAAGCAAGGGCAAATCAGGGGCATTCACTTTCATGCTGCTTCGGTCAAATAATGCCTCAGTAGCAAAAGGCCGGAATCCATAATTCCGGCCATGATTCTTTATACCACTGCAAAGGCAAGTGGCTGTTTCAGATAGTGAAGGACTATTTCACGCGCATCACTTTACGAACCGCGTTATTGCCATCTTGCTGAGCCCGTATGAAATAGATACCTGCGGGAACGCAGCTGCCATCGCTGTATTTACCGTCCCAGGAGATGTTACTGCTACCATCGGTCACGAAGCTGCGGATGTTTTGGCCACGTAGGTTGTGGATGCTAACTTTTACGGGAGCTTTGCTTTCGGAACGAAGGGCGATTGTGACACATGCGTTGAAGGGACTGGGATAGGCATTCACCTGCAGATTCAGGGCTGGAGCCACGCCGTCGTGATTGGCGGCAGAGTAGTTTTCCCAAGTGTAATCGATGCGTTCTTCATCCTGCCAGCTACTTCCGTTGTAATACTGACCGATGGTATAGTCCGAATTGCCATTGGCGTCATAGAAGTAAGTACTCAGGAAGTCTTCCATCCAGGTCCCGCTTTCATAATACTGGCCGTGACGGGAGCTAAGCTTTAGCTGGGCGTTGTATTCGCCGGTGGTGCGATAATCCGGAACCCAGGCGCTGCCATCCCATTCGAAGTTTTCGTTCAGAGTGATGAGGCCGGGGAAATCGAAGCCATCGTTCGCCAGCATCATGGGGAGTCCGGCGGATGCGTATTCGATGAAGCTTTCGCCTGTGGAAGTATCCTGAGGATGATACACGAAGGTGCCTTTGCTATCCTGAACCCAAGACGTGGAATCCGGAGATTCATAGCTCAGCTCTTCGATGATGCGGCCCTGGGCGTCAAACTGAAAAGTGCTGTGATAATACATGGAGCTGCGGACATCATCCTCTAGCTCTTCCCAGCTATAGACTTCGAAAGCAGTCCCGTTGCCGTGGATGATGTGCATCCTGTTTTGAATGACCCAGGAGCCCAGATTCATCAAATCTCCGCCATAGACGTAGTTTTTGATGATGCGGTTTTGATTGTCGTAAAAGGATTCCACCTTCGCCATGGGGATCAGCATGTTCATCATATTCATATAGATGGTGTTGCTGACAATGCGGCCGGCGGCGTTATAGACAAAATAGGATTTCATCGCACCAATCATCCATTCCTCGGAATCAATGTCGTACATATCCAAGTAAAAGGAATCGACGACTGCTGATTCATTGTTGCGATAGAAGGGGGTTACCCGGGTGACGGGAAACCACTGGTCGCTTTCTTTGGCGCTGGTAACCTGTTCCAGCATACGATAAGCGCGCCCAAAGGCCATGGAAACATCAAAACCATTATTGTGATGAGTATCAAAGACGCTGCTCAGCAGGATCACCGGAAGCAGCAATACCATCATAGGTACTATACTTTTCTTCATGTTACACCTCCTAGGGGTAAACTATATGGACATAATAGCGATAATGGATTGCCTGTCAAGAGAAAACGCTCGTGTGCCACCCCCATTGCAGCTTGTCCTTATCCTACAGCTGTACCGGCGCGGGCGATGCATCTGATACTATAGGCTAGATAGTGATCCCCAGTTCATTTAGCTTGCGCGAGAGATTACTCTGTTGCAGCCCCAGGGCATCGGCGGTCTTGCTGATGTTTCCGCCGTGCAGCTTCAATTGCGTGCTGAGATAGCGGATTTCAAAGGCGCGCTTTTTGTCCTGATAGGCGGCGGTTTCCTGCCAGAATGCGGCAGCGGATTCTCCGCCGATATTGGTGCCGGGCAGCACGGGAATGATGTCTTCCGGCTCCAGGATCTCTTTGTCGCATAGCAGGTAGATGCGTTCCATGATGTTCTTCAGTTCGCGCACATTTCCGGGATATGCCTGAGCCTGCATCCGCTGCATCGCGGAGGGTGAAAATTGCTTTACCCGGGTGGCGAGCTCCAAGGCAAGCTCGATGGCAAAGTGATTGATCAGAAGCGGAATATCGCTGATGCGTTCGCGCAGGGGAGGGCTCTGGATGGGCACTACATTGAGGCGGTAAAAGAGGTCTTCGCGAAACTCCCCGCGCTTCACCAGCTCCGGAAGGTCTTTATTGGTGGCAGCGATGATGCGGACGTCGATGCGATGGGTCTGATTGCTGCCCACGCGTTCAAATTCCCCTTCCTGGATCACGCGCAGGACCTTGGCCTGAGCGGCCAGTTCCATATCCCCGATTTCGTCCAGAAAGAGGCTGCCTTTATCCGCTTCCTCCAGCTTGCCTTTCTTGCGCGCCGCGGCTCCGGTGAAAGCGCCCTTTTCAAAGCCAAAGAGTTCGCTTTCGATCAGCTCGCGGGGGATCGCCGCGCAGTTGAACTTCACGAAGGCCTTGTCTGAACGTAAACTGCGGGCGTGGATGAGGCGCGCGATCAGTTCCTTACCGGTTCCGCTCTCCCCGTGGATGAGGATTTTGGCGTTACTTGGTGCCACTTTATTGATCAATGCCGTCAGCTTTTGCATCACCGCCGAATCGCCGATCATCTTCCAATCCCTTTCGCTATCGGCCTGCATGCGCAGTAGCTTGAGGGACATGGCGTAAAAATCCAGAGCTTTCTTGACCGTGATCTTGATCTTGGGCAGGCTGAGCGGCTTTTCCAGAAAGTCAAAAGCGCCCAGTTTGATTGCCTTTACGGCGTCGCTGATATTGCTATTTCCCGAGATCATGATCACCGGGATCTGCGGCATGCTCTTCTTGATGCTTTCCAGCGCGTCGATGCCGTTACCGTCCGGCAGCTTCACATCCAGCAAAATGGCGTCCGGATCAGTGCTATCCAGCATTTCCAGCCCTTCGGCGATCGTGGCGGCAGTGTGGCAGAGATAGCCTTCATCCTCCAGGATGTTGCACAGAGTGATGCGGATGTTCTTTTCGTCGTCGATTACGAGAATATTCATTGGTTCAGTGCCTCGATGATGAGGATAAACTCGCTGCCTTCGCCGGGCTTGCTCTTCACTCTGATGATGGTGGAATTGGCGTCGCAGAGCTTTTTCACCAGTGCCAGACCCAGGCCGGTGCCCTTGTTTTTCTTGGAGAAATAGGGCTCGAAGATGCGCTGCAGATCGGCGCTCTCGATTCCCTTTCCCTGGTCTTTAATGCTCAAGACGGCAAATGAACGCTCGCGGTAAAGCCGGATATTGATCGGTTGGGGCTCCTCGCAGGCATCGATGGCGTTTTGCAGGATGTTGGTGATAATCTGGTAAAAATGGGTCTTGTCAAAATTGACCTGCAGCTCTTCATCCAGCTCGAGGATGATCTCAAAATCCTGCACGTAGGATTTCACGATCTCGCGGATGGAGACAGCGGGATTCAGGGGTTCCAGAGCGGGCTGATTGACCTTGGCGTAGTTTGAAAAATCCTGCGCCAGGAGCCTCAGATTTTCGATCTCCTGCGTGATGATGGAGATGGATTCTCTCAGGATATCTTTCACGCGCTCGGGATCGGACTCCATACGCTCTTCCAGGCGCTGAATGGCAAGCTGGATAGGGGTAAGGGGATTCTTGATCTCGTGCGCCAGGATGCGGGAGAGATCCTTCCAGATCATTTCTTTCTCGGCTACCAATAGCCGGTTTTGCACTGCTTCCAATTCGCGGCTCATCACATTGAAACTGCCCTTCAATTCTCGCATTTCGGGGATTCCGGTCTCTGGGAGATGTACGGAGAAATTGCCACTGCGAATCTGATCGGTGGCGTTTTTAAGCTCCCGCAGGGGTTTACTGATGCGGGACAGCACGATCAGGAAGATGGCGGTGGATGCCACAATGATGATCAGGAGAACCACGGAAGACATCGTGCGCGAATCGCTGAGCGCGATATTCACCACTGCTTTGGCTTCGTTGAAGTTGCGCATCAGAGCTTGAGCTTTGAGGGAATCCTCGTGGCTGTATTGCCTGATTTCCCGCAGGTGTCCGCTGAGTTCCATCACTTCCAGAGCTTCATGGATGTTGGCGTGTTTACTCTGAAACACATTGTTCAGCACCATCAGTCCGCCGATGGAGACCACAAGAAAGAGCAGGAAGATGCGGGTCCTAAGTCCGGTTTTGGGCATCGATTCTCCTATGAATCCCTACGCAAGTCTATCTGCGCTTTGATGGCGGGTTTTTTGTACTTCCACAGCACCATCAGATCCACTTCTTTTTTCAATTGGGCAAAATGCACCTTGGGCAAATCCGCCTCCAGCTTCACCGTCACCACGCCCCAGGAACGCTGATAGGGCAGAGCGTACGCGAATGCGGAAAGCTCGCGCTTCACCTGCTCCGCGGATTCTGTGAGGGCGGCGCGGCTGCCGTTTTTGACGATCTCAT
This sequence comes from Candidatus Cloacimonadota bacterium, assembly GCA_023392795.1. Classification (GTDB taxonomy): domain Bacteria; phylum Cloacimonadota; class Cloacimonadia; order Cloacimonadales; family Cloacimonadaceae; genus UBA5456. The sequence goes on along the minus strand of JAEWNJ010000014.1, from coordinate 2,271 downwards.
ATATTCCGGTGCCCGGATCATAGCTAACTCTATACACCATGCGGCGTTTCGCCACCACGGTTCCCCCGCTGATTACCTCCAGATTGTAATGCACGGGGATATCCGATCCGGAAGCAAAGATGCTGGGGAAGTCATTCTCAAATGCCGTTTGAAGTTGCGCCTTCAGATGCACATAGCTGCCCGTCTTGCTATAGCTGAAATTCCCCAGAGAGGGATCATTTCCCTGAAACGAGGAAAACAGCAGCATAGACAGGGATACCACCCCGGTAAGTAACTTGGCGCCAAGGGCTTCAAACATTGGGTATCCTATTCTTAGCTGATGGGTATGATGCGCTCCACCACCGGAGCAAGGGCAAAAGCGATCCTAAGCATGCCGTTGATGTAGCTCACTTGGGGATTTTCTTTATCCAGGGCTGCATCCGGGAAAAAGATCCGACGCTCAAAGTGCCCGGTCTCGATCTCCATATTGTAGTAGCTCAGAGGGCAATGCGTGGCAGGAAAAGTCCTGTTGCCGCTGATGCGCAGGTATTCCGGGCTCAGCGAGATGGAGATTTCGTCCTTTTCCACCCCTGCCAGCTCCACCACCACAATCCACTGCGTATCGGTCTGGAACACATCACATTTGGGATGCCAGGATTCGTCGATGGCTTCTTCCAGGGCGTTGGGGCTGTTGGTGAGGGAATTCACCTCACCAATCAGCTTCAACATCTCTCTTTGCAAGCCGACGAGATTGGTAAACAGCTTTTCGCGCATGGCTGTATCTCCTGATTCTACCATTCACTGCGTTCGCGGAACCAGAAGTTCTTTTCACCGCCGGAAGGGATATCGATCACGTAGGTAACCTTGTTCGTTACAGTGTCGTGCTGGTAGCGCAATTCGCTCTGTACGATTCTGGCGTTTCCGCCCAGGGTATGAACCACGTTTATGCTCTTGGTTTCCTTGGAGTTATTCTTCAGGTTTACGTGAATATCCCGTTCCGAGACGCGGTTGCTGATGCTTTTCTGGTTGCGCACGTCTGATGACGCCACCAGGTCAAAGGCGCGGCCGGTGGTCACCTTCACTTCTTCATTCACTGAAGTGTGGTTGATGCTATCCTCGCCGATGAATTCCAGATTGCCGTCGGTATCGGATTTATAGACCTTGATGCTGCCTTTGGGCAGAGGTTTGCCCAGGCCCTGTTTTTCCGTATTGGTAAAGCGGATGATGCTGTTTACGCCGCCGGAAAAGATAGGGTACTCATAGATGGATTCCGCCACCACGTTTTGCAGGGGATAGAGCTCCAGCTGCTTGGTTTGATTGTTGGCAAAGGATACCTTTTGATCCAGCGAATACATGTGAAAATCGTGGAAAGCCTTTTCTTCAAAGGACGGCGCTGACATCCCGGCGGCAGATTCCATCATTATATCGGAGTCCATCGCGTATTTATGGTATTGATTGCGGATCTGATTGATTTCACCGGCGATCAGCTTCAAATTCACGTCCTTGAAAGCTTTGCCGGAACGGTTGTTTATGGTAACCCAGGAATTCATCATCAGACGGGTGCCGGTCCATACAGCGTTGTAAGTCACATCCCAGGAAAAACCACCGCTGAGGTAACTCATCTGCATGGGATACAGACCTTTTTTGGGTGTGATGATCTCCCACGCCAGGGTCGGTTTGGTATAGAAATTGGAGGGCAACGAGGCAAATTGAATCCACTGCACTTCGCCATCGGAGATCACCAGCAAGCGGTCGGTGCTGCTCTCGATGATGCCCAGATTTGAGCCGTCAAAGAACTTCAGCACCCCTTGCAGACGGGATTGATCCTTCATGATCGCGATCACTTCCTGATCCAGGTATTTCGCCATGATCTGATGCTTGCCGGCCAGGTCATATTCATAATTCTGCTCGGCAATGCGAATGCCGTTTCCACCCACGATCACTGAAGCCGGCATGATGCGGGAAGTGATATCGTCGTAGTTATATCTGGTCTTTCCCATCGGCAGGTTCAATTCAAACTTGCTGCGAATCAAAGAAAGATCGTCGTTGTAGATCGTGATCCAATCTTCCGCGAATAAGGGCAAAGCGAGGGCTGCTATCAGCACAGCCGCCAGGATGAGTCTGATCTTCATACGGGGCTCCTTATAGTGATCTTATGCCGCCTTGGCGACACATTTCTTCCAATGAGGGGCAGGCTATTTGCATGGGCAGAGAATGTCAAGCAAAGAATGATTTCAAGTTTTGAGGTTTTGAGGTTTTGAGGTTTTGAAGTTGTCGTAAGTTTGTAGATAT
>JAEWNJ010000069.1 GCA_023392795.1 Candidatus Cloacimonadota bacterium | reverse complement strand
ATGCCGGATTTTCGCTTGTCCGATATGGACGGCAACAACGTAAGCCTGGAAAGTCTATTGGGCAAAGGCCCGGTGTTGATCGATTTCTGGGCTGATTTCTGCGCTCCCTGCAAGACCGCAATGCCCTATTTGAACGAACTTGCTGAGAAGTATGAAGACCTCACTGTGGTGATGATCTCCATCGATGCCCCCAAGACCCAGATGCGCGCCAAGAACTACCTGAAGAGTAAGAACTACAAGTTTGTCGCCCTCTTTGATCCCGACAAGAGCCTGGCGAAGAAGCTGAATGTGGGCACTCCTCCCCATAGTTTTATCCTCAATCCAGAAGGTAAAATCGTCTATTCGCACGTGGGTTTTGAGCCCGGTTTGGAAGCCGAATACGACCGCCACATCAAGGCGATGGTCGCCCCGGAGATCCTGCCGGTGCCCAAAGACAAAGTGAAGCTGGAAGTAAATAATCCGGAACCGCAGACCTTAGAGGGCAATAAATGAAACATAAGCTACTTGTGATCTTGCTTTTGACCCTTGCCGGCACTGCGCTGATGGCTCAGACCAATCTGCAGATAAACGGCATCAACGAAGCGCAGATGATCTATCGCAATGCGGAAGACTCCCTGAATGTGTATTTCAAAGATAGCTTCGCCTTCAATCTGGCTTACCGGAACTTCCGCTTTGGCATGAAGTTCATCGGCGAATTGCCCAAATACTCAAACCAACAGACCGAGCTGATGCAGGATCTGGATCCCAACCGCCTGGAGCTGGGCTGGAAAGAGCTTTACGCCGGATACAGCCAGGACGCCTTCTCCCTGCACGCCGGAACCACTTCCGAGACCTTCGGACAGGGTCTCAGCTTCCGTTCTTATGAAGATGTGGAGTTCGACACCGATCACCGCATGGAAAGCTTTCTGATCAAGTATGACAGCAAGCTGAAGTTCAAAACCTTCTATGGCGGCATCGAGAGTCCGAGCTATGCCGATCGTTGGGATCTGGCTTATGGCGCGGATGCCCAATATCCCGTTGTGAAGGGCATTCAATTGGGCGCATCAGCCCTCGGATTCCGCGATCTGGGCGCCATGAATATCTACAGCTTCCGTGATGTCTTTGCCGGCAGATTGCTGCTCAGTAAGGCCAATCTGGAGGCCTATACCGAGTATGCCGTTAGCAAGCATTACCGCAAGGCGGATGGCGTCACCGAAGGCTCTGCCATCTATGCCAATGCGGACTATATGTTTGGACCCCTCCAATTGGGCGGTGCTTACAAACACTATGATAATTTCAGCTATCGTTTGCAGGATCTGCCGCTGGCAAACTACCATGCAGAGACCCTGTCTGACGCCCTGGCCAGCGGTATTGACGAAGAAGGCTGGCAAGCCCGGGCTCTGCTAAATCTCGGCTACGCCTGGTCGCTAAGCGCTGACTATGCCGAAGCCTGGGACAGCCCAAAGGACAAACAGATGAACGATCTCTATGTGGAAGTGGCATATCAGGGCTCACAGCAGTACAATCTGTCTTTCTCTCACATCGAAAAGATCGATGAAGCGATAAGTTACTGGCAAAAAGAGTATTATCCCGCGCTTACCGCCGCTTTTGAGATCGCGGATCTGCCGCTCACCTTGAAAGGGGAGTTTAAGACCGTGGAAAAGCAATCCCTCGCCAAAGAATCCAGCTACTACGAACCCAAACTGCAGGCTGATTTCAGCGTAGAGAAGCTCTCCCTGTCTCTGGGGCTCTCCGCTCACCTCGAGGATTTCTCTTCCCTCATGGAAAGCCGCTATATGCCAAATATCGAAGCAAAGTATCCCCTCTTCAGCCATAGCGACATCCTCATCTTCGCTGGTAAGGAAGCTGGAGGAAAAGTCTGCCGCAATGGAGTTTGCAGATTTATGGCTCCTTTTGAGGGTGTAAAAGCAGAGTTTACCACCAGATTTTAGGAGTATCATCATGAAGTATATCACCACAATTCTTATGCTGATCAGCATGGCCTTCCTGGCGGCTGATCCCACCTTGTATCCCACCACTACTTTGGTGGAAAACTTCGGTGCCACCTGGTGCGGAGCCTGTGAATTTGCCCTCGATGGCCTGGACGTTGTGGCCTCCCAAGTACCCGAAGGAGAGCTGATCTATACCCGTCTGCTCACCGAAAGCGGCGAATACAGCACTCCGGAAATCGACGCCCGCTTCAGTTATTACGACGTACAAGGTCTGCCGGCAGTGATCTTCAACGGTAAGACCCGCGTGGATGGCTCCGGCGATGGGATTGCCGATGGCACCAGTTACATGATCGCTGCCAATCACTTCCGTTATCAGGGCTCACCCATCCGGATGCAGATGCCTACCTTTGTGGCTGCCACCGGCGTGGTGGGCGTGGATCTGGAAATGCTGGATCCGGACGTGAGCTACACCAATGCCAAGCTGGTCTATTACCTGCTGGAAGATAATGTAACCGGCGACCTGACCCATATTCTGCGCGATGTCGTATCCGAGGATGTTTCCATCTCCTACACCGGCAGCGTTCAGACTTTTGACACCACTTTCGCCATCGATTATTCCTGGAATGTGTCCAATCTCTGGGCAGCAGCGTTTATCCAGCTGGAAACCGGTGAGATCATCCAAAGCGTCAGCAGCAAAGCCATGCCCCAATACCGGGTGCAATCTGCCATGCCTTTTGGTTCCTATATCTATTATGGACACGACAACACTCAATATGAATCCCCCGCTTTTTACATCTGGAACCTCGGTGCCGACGACACTTACACCCGCCACATCGAAGTGATTTCCGCACCGCCGGATTGGTATTTCAATTACTGCGACGTGGATGGCAATTGCTATCCCGGCAGCGTTCAGATCCCCTTTTCCCTGGCTTCCGGCACTGCCGCCGGCTATGATCTGAATATCAGCATCGGCACTCACGGCACCGCTTACTTCAATTTTGTAATCTCATCTCCCAATATCGGTGAATACAAGATTCCCTTCGTACTTAGCACAGTCCTGGCAAATGACGATGCCACGGTCTCGGAAGTACTGAAGGTCAGAGGCAGCCATCCCAATCCTTTCCAGGATCAGCTTTCCTTCGAGATCGATAGCGCCAAGCATTATCAAAGCAAGCTGGATATCTTCAATGTGAAGGGACAGAAGGTGCAGACCATTGCCCTGCCCAATCTGGTGCAAGGGACAAACAGCATTAGCTGGGACGCCGCCGATCTGCCCAATGGCGTATATTTCTACCGCCTGGAAGGCTCTGCTTCCACGGGCAAGATCCTGAAAGTCAAGTAGCGATGGAATCCGGCAATATCTTATTTGCCTTTACCTTAACCCTTTTAGCGGGCCTATCTACCACGGTGGGCTCGCTAATGGCTTTTGCCTCCAAAAAGTTCTCCCCGAAGTTCCTCAGTGGCGCTCTGGGGCTTTCTGCGGGAGTGATGATCTATGTAAGCTTCATCGAGATCTTCCCCAAGGCCAGAGAATCGCTTGGCTTCGTTTATGGCGAAGTACAGGGATATTGGCTCACCCTGCTTGCCTTCTTCGCTGGTATGGGCATCATTGCCCTAATCGACTTTCTGGTGCCATCATACGAAAACCCGCACGAGATGAAGTACATGAATTGCGAAGAGAAGAAAAAGGCTATCCCAGACGATAACAAGCTGATGCGTATGGGTCTCTTTTCCGCGCTCGCCATCGGGATTCACAATTTCCCTGAAGGCCTGGCAACTTTCATGGCGGGAGTAAAAGATCCCACCCTGGGTGTCAGCATCGCCATTGCCATCGCTATCCACAATATTCCAGAGGGGATAGCCGTCTCGGTACCGGTATTTTATGCCACAAAAAGCCGTGCCAAAGCCCTCATCTACTCCAGCCTTTCCGGCCTATCCGAACCCATCGGCGCGATTCTGGGCTTTTTCCTCCTGAAACACTTCATCAGCGACGCTGCCTTTGGCCTGGTCTTTGCCGCGGTGGCAGGCATCATGGTCTATATCTCGCTGGATGAACTCCTGCCCACGGCGGAGGAATATGCCGAACACCACGTCGCCATCTCCGGATTGATCGCGGGTATGGTGATCATGGCGGTATCTCTGGCACTGTTTGAGTAAAGGGGTTTTAAGGTTTTAGGGTTTTAGGGTTTTAGAGTTTTAGGGTTTTCAGGTTTTCAGGTTTTCAAGTTTTCAGGTTGCGGGGGGTGTGAGCCTTAGTTGCATTGTATCGTTATGGGTTATGCGTTATGGGTTATGGGTTATGCGTTATGCGTTATGGTTTCGTTCACCGTTCACCGTTCACCGTTCACCGTTCACTGTTCACTCCCTTGCTACTCTTGGGATGTGTTCCAGGTAACGCGACAACGCGTGTGTCTGGAAAGCTGAATAAATGGAACAAATATTGCTCTTTCCCACGTCCAACAGGAGATACCCATGAAATACGTTTTGTTGCTTGTAATACTAGTAATCACAGCCTCCATGCTGTTCGCCACCCGGTCACTTGATTTTACTGCCACTGCCGAATATGGCGTAACCGATTCCTATACCCTGGTGGATATCGGGGATACTTTTGACGCGTATTATTTCCAGCCTGGTCCCACCGGATATCAGATCGTCCGCAAGCGGTATCTGGCCGAAGAAGCAGCGGTGCAGAGCGAAACGATCTATACGCAAACGCTGTCGCAAACACAGAGCGGCGAATATAAATGGAGCAGGGGCGAACGCCTTTATGACAAGCTGTGGATCTACGTGTGCTACAGCAAAGTACTGCTGGTGATCCGCATCGATGAAGGCGGCATCACTCCCTACAGCAGTTTTGCCGCGGCAAATCACAGTTACGACGATCAGGCGATATCCATCAGCTTCCGGCATTTTGGGCAGGGGCAGATCCTTTACAGCGAGGATAACAAATTGTACCGCTGGAATACCAGTGCCGGCTCCTGCAGCGCGATCTTCACCTTACCCTATGAATCCATATACACCACCCTGGTAAAGCTGGGCGAGGAATACCTGCTGCTTTGTCCGTATTCCACCACGGTAAATACGCATCCCTATCTGATCAACGGCAGCTACGCCGTGCAGCAGACCAATCTGACCAATCATCTGGCGCACAGCTCTGTAAAGCTGGACGATGATCTCTATTGGGTGCAGCGTCAGCGTCTGGAGAACAGTATGAGCTACAACGGCAGCGGTACTTACCGGATCTCCGGAAACAGCATCAGCAGCCAGGTCTGGTGGGAGGAAGATATGTATTACGGGGGTTACGCGGAGGAACGTCCGGTGCTGTTTTGTACCGATGATCTGGTGCTCTGCGCTCACATGAACCTCTATGGAAGCAGCCCCATCGCCTATAACTTTGTGGTGAAAGAGCGCGGGGCAGGCGACAGCTATCCAAACTACAGCGGTTTTCCGGGATGCACTCATATCCAGGGCGAGCAGATTCAGGCCTTGTGGTTTCAGGACAAAGCCTTGCTGATGCAAAAAAGCAGCTCCGGGGTGAATAGCATCATCAATCTCTATAGGCCGGATCTTGATGGCAGCGCGTGGATCGATGTGAATCTCCCCTACGCGCAGTTTCCAGCCGGCTATCCCCTGCTCTTTGATGGCGGTGATTACCTGTGGCTACTGCTGCAGAAAGATGGCGCAGATGAGAGCCTGTATGCCTTCAAAGACGCCAATGCAAGCTCCGCCGGGGATCAGCACGCCGTGCCCGGGATGCAGATCAGCAGTAACCCAAATCCCTTCACAGAAAACATCAGCATTTCTACTAAAGCGGATAAATCCGGTCCCGCCATCTTAAGAATCTTCAACTGCAAGGGGCAGTTGATTAGAGAGTGGCACGAATCATCCGTCCCGAAAGGCGAATTGAACTACATCTGGGATGGCAGAGACGCCGGGGGCAGAGCCGTTTCCGCGGGGATCTATCAGTTGCAGTTTAGCATCGGGGGGAAAACCGGCATGCGGAAGATATGTAAGCTGTAGGGAATGTAGAATTTACGATTTACAATGTACGATGTACAATTTACAATTAGGGGTGTCTTGCCCTCTTCTGGATCGTACGCCTCCCATACACCGGTCGAACAATACTCATAGGTTTGTATGACCGGTGTACGGGAGGCTCATCTCTGGCGAACCAGGTACAAGAGGGGAATTGAGAATTGAGAATTGAGAATGTGGCAAAACCTGCGGGGAACATTATAATATCAAGAGAAACGAAACATAGGAATGGATGATGACCGATATCAAATATCAAGTAGTCAAATCGACCGATAATGAAGCGCTGCTAGGGCTTTACCGGGCTGTGGACTGGTGGCAGAAGGATGAGAATCCGAAGTACCTGGACACCGTGGCCAGCATCGTGAAAAACAGCTTTTGCTTTGTGATCGCCCAAAAAGGTGAGGAAATCATCGGCATGGGCAGAGCCATTTCGGATGGCTGCAGCGATGCCTATATCCAGGATGTGACGGTGAAAGAATCCGAACGGGGGCAGGGCATCGGCAAAGAGATTATCAGAGAACTGCTGAAGTACCTCAAGGAGCATGATATCCAATGGATCGGTCTGATCTCTGAACCCGGTTATGAGGGTTTTTACAGCTCACTCGGCTTCAAGGTGATGCAGGGCTACACTCCCTTCCTATTGGGAGACTGAGACAAAATGCACGAATATCCCAAGATGCCGGGGCTAATTCCGCTCGGGCTTGCCGACACTCTGATGCTGCGCGATTATCTGGATAAGTATCCGCGCGAAAACTGCGATTATACGATCACCAATCTCATTGTCTGGGGACAGATCTATCAAAATCAATATCTGATGTTCAAAGATCGCCTGGTGTTTTTCAATCCTCAGTATCAATACATTTTACATCCCGTGGGGGAAGATCTGCAGCCTGCTGAACTGGTGGAGCTGGTGAAGCTATTCAAGCCCTACTTCCCCGAGGCAGAACTGATCCTTACTGGGCAGGAATACATCGATAAATACCCCGAAATGGGCTCGCTGTTTGAGCTGGTGAACGACCGCGATTGGGCGGATTATGTGTATGACATCGACAAAATGGTGAATTTATCGGGCAAGAAACTGGCCAAAAAGAAGAATCTGATCTCGCAATTCCGGCGCGCCTATCCGCAGTATAAAGTGATGAAGATCACCGAGGACAGACTGGATGTGATCCTGCAATTCACGCATAAATGGCGCCGCGAACGCAGTGCGGAAGGCATATATCTGATGACCGAGATCAAGGCGATCGAAAACACGCTGAAGGCCTGGAACAGCCTCCCCGCGGAAGGCATCATCATCTGCCTGAATTACAAGATCGCCGCCTATAGCATCTTCAGCCGCCAGACCAATGATATGGTCACGGAGCATTTTGAGAAGTTCGATCCGGATAAGAAAGGCTCCGCGCAGATTATCAATTGGGAGACCGCGCGCTATCTGCAAGGACGCTACAAATGGATAAACCGGGAGCAGGATATCGGGCTGGAGGGTTTGCGTCAGGCGAAGCTCAGCTATGATCCGGACCGGCTGCTGCCTTTCTATTCGACGAAGCTAAAGTAAAGTACAGTACCGCCCAGAGGGCAAGAAAGGGCAAGAGAAAGGCGACAATCCTTTTGGGGCGGGGATTTAGCAGCATCTGCCAGATCACGGGGTAGCTATCGGCTTTGTGCCAGCGGGTGATGTAATATTTCAGCCTGGAGTGGGGCTGCAGTTCCTGCAGTTGGCTGAGTAGCTCGATGTGTTTTTGGTGATACATTCTGCCGGCCTTATTCCCTTTCAAATCGTAGCGGCTGTAGCCGTGAAAATCAAACTCAGGCAGCTTTATCAATAGGGCATTGTAGCCTTTTGCGAAAAGCTCATAAGCCAGGGGATCATCGGTGAGTTTGTAGTAATAATGCAGCTCGAGGAGGATGCCGATCATGCCGTTTAGTACGTAATATGGCTCGCTTCCGGGGTATTCCATGTACCAATTTGTGCTATCGGTCAGGGCAAAACCCAGGCCGGCTGCTCCGGGACGCAGGCTGTGCATGGCCTTTATCGCTTTGGCATACACATCCAGATCTCTTTTGTAGCTGGCACGGTGAGCCAGGGCGTTCATCGCCACTGCTTGCGCCAGAGCTGAATACCAGGGCTGCTTTTGATCGTAGGCAGGATAATCGAAGTAATAGGGCAAGAGAAAGGTGGAATCCGTCTCCACACCGTTCTCCACCAGCCAGTCCGTAAGCTGCAGAAAGCGCTCATCCTGAGCCCAATTGCGGCTCCGGTAATATTCCTTTTTGGCTGCTCTGGCGATGAATAGGGGATTGTAATGCGTTTCTCCTGTGCCGTAGAGCTGCATGGGGATGCCTGCGGAATCGGCGGTGGATATCTGATATATCGGTTTGCCAATGATCCTGGTCCAGGCACTCTCTGCCAGCTCGTGGATATCAGTTTCGGCAAATTGCCAGATCACGCTGATGAAGAGCAGGCTGATCAGCATGGTGGTGAGGGTCAAAGCTTTATGCGGCATCACATTCTCCTTTTGAAGAGGAAAGAGAGGGCGTAGAGCAGTGCCTGGCAGACCACAATGGTGGCGCCGGTGGGGAGATTGAGCAGATATGATACGGCAAAGCCGGCTCCGGCGGAGATGATGGCGGAGAAAACGGCAATGATCAGCGCCTGAGGTAAGCTGCGTGCCAGATTGAAGGCAATCACCGCAGGGAGAATCAATTGGGCGCTCACCAGGATGATCCCCGCGCTCTTGAGATTCAGTACGATATTAGCGGCGAGCAGCAGGGAAAAAAGCTTGTCTGCCGGAGTGGTTTTGATGCGGAAGACCTTCGCCATTTCGGGATTGTAGCTAAGGTAAAAGAGTTCCTTGTAAAAGATCAGCACAAAAGCGATGTTCATCAGGGTCAGGATGCCCAGGGCGATTAGTTCTGAGGATTGGATCAAGAGTACATTGCCAAAGAGATAGCTGGCAAGATCAAAGCTGTAAGTGCGTGAAAGCGAGATCAGAATGATGCCCAGAGCCATGGACAGGGAGAGGAAGATGGTGATGGTATTGGCTTCCTGCAGTTGCTGCCGCCGCGCCAGCCAGGAAATGCCCAGGGATACGAGGCAGACGAAGATCGTGGCGGATAGAGTAAGATTGATTCCTGTAATGATGGCGATGGCGATGCCGGCAAAGGCGATATGGGACAGGGCTTCACCCATGTAGGAGATCTTGCGCAGAGTTACCCAGGGGGCGAAGATGGCCAGGGATATGCCGGATAACACGGCTCCTGCCAGGGCGGTGATCAGAAATAATGGCATCAGTAATCCTTCTCGATCAGGCGCACACTATCGCCGAAAGTTTTGTGGATGATATCAGCATTTACCAATTCCATATTGCTGTGGCAGTGCAGAGTGCGGTTCAGACAGATCAGAAAGCTGCAATAGTCTGAAAGGGTATGCAGATCATGCGAGATGGTGATGATGGTTTTACCTGCTTCATTGAGTTGCTTTAGCAGCACGAAGAAGCTTTGCACTCCGGGACGGTCGATGCCCGCCTCGGGTTCGTCCAGGATCAAATAGGGGCTGTCCGAAAGGATGGCGCGGGCAAGCATCACACGTTGAAACTCTCCTCCGGAGAGGGTTCCGATGAAGCTGCTTGCCTTGTCGTCGATGCCGCATTGTTGCATTATTTCCAGGGCTTTGGCCTTTTGCGCTTTGCTACAGCGCCTGCCAATGCTGACAGTGCCGGCGATGCCCATCAGGACGATATCCAAAGCGGTGGCGGGGAAAGTGCGGTCGTATTCCTCGCGTTGAGGGAGATAGCCAAAGCTGTGTAGCCTCAGCCAGTCCTGTTGTTTCATGCCATCAATGGTTACAGAGCCTTCCTGCAGGGGGATCAGGCCCATTATCAGCTTTACCAGGGTGGATTTGCCGGCGCCGTTGGGTCCGATGATGGCGGCAAAAGCCCCGTCTGGTATCTCCAGACTGATATCCTGCAAGATGTATTTGCCGGAAATGCGGTGATTCAGATCGCGGATGGCTATCATCGTCCCGCGCTCGTGCTAAGGGCTTCTGGGGTGAGATGATTCATTGCGCAAATGCCTGTTTCATCACCTTCCAATTGGCCAGGATGAGATCGCTGACGCTATCCACTGGCAAGCTGCCTCCCAAAGGATCCAGAGTGTAAATCTGCATTTGATACTCTTTGGCCAGCACTTGCGCGGCTTTGTCGTTTTGTTGGGGCTCGATGAAGATGCATTTTACCTGGTGTTCCCTGATCTTTTTGCCCAGTTCAGCCAGGTCCCGGGCAGAAGGTTCTTTTCCCGGAGAGCTTTGCACCCAGCCCAGATATGGGATCTGGTATTCTTGGGTGAAATAATGGAAGCTATTGTGATAAGTGAGCAGGGCGGGATCTTTGAGCGCGGCGCGTTCAGCCCTTATCTTGTCGTGCGCGGCACTTAGCTCTTTGATGATGAGATCGTGGTTGTGATTGATCACGGGGCTCACATCCGGGAAGAGGATCACCAGTTCGTTTTTGAGCTTGGTACAGAGCTTTTGCAGCATCAGGGGACTGGTCCAGAGATGCGGATCGGCACCTTCATGATGATGGTGTTCGGCGACCGCTGTGGTATCGGTGTGCGCGGCGCTGTGCATCAGCTCTTCTCTTACTTGGTTCAGGGAATCCAGCGCCACCAGATCCTTTAGCATATCAGAAGCGATGAGATGCTTGGCGGGCAGGTTTTTCAGGGCGTCGCCCAGGAAGTTTTCCAGGCCCATGCCGTTGGAAATCACCAGATCGGCACGATTCAGATCTGCAAGATCGGCGGGTTGCGGGCTCCAAGTATGCACAGAGGCATTGGGGGGCACCAGGCTTTTCACTTCAATGGCGTCGCCCACCATCTGCTTCACCAGCAGTTCATAGGGGTGGATGGTGGTGATGATGAGCGGCTTGGGGCTTTCTTCCGCGGCGCTCCTGGTTTTGCAGGCGCCGAGCAGGATCAGGATGAGAGTAAGGGCTATCAATCCGGCATGTTTCATCGAGAATTATCTCCCCTGGTCAGGAGTCCGGAGAGGCCGGAAACCAGCCTCTCGTTCCTGAAACAGTATTAGTTTATTCCATGTTGCGCAGCAGCGAAGTAAGCAATCTCACTCCCACGCCGGTGGCACCCACGGGATGGATGCCTGTCACTTTGTCTTTCATGGCCTGGCCGGCGATGTCGATGTGAATCCAGGGTTTATCCTGCACAAACTCACGAATGAACAGCGCGGCGGTGATGCATCCCGCCAGGGGACCGCCCACGTTTTTCAGATCAGCCGTTTCGCATTTGATCAATTCGGCATAGGGCTCGTGCAGAGGCATCTCCCAGATCAATTCGCCGGTAAAGTCGGAAGCGTCCTTGAGCTGTTGCAGCCAGGCATCGTTGTTGCTCAGCACAGCCGAAAAGTCCGATCCCAAGGCTGCTACGGCTGCTCCGGTGAGGGTGGCAATATCCAGCACGCGGTCTGCCTTTTCTTTCTCGATCACATAATGGATGGCATCGATCAGAGTGAGCCTGCCTTCGGCATCGGTATTGTGAATCTCGATGGTCTTGCCCGCCATGGAAGTGAGGATGTCGCCGGGGCGGTAAGCTTCGCTGCCGATCATGTTTTCCGCGGCAGCTACGATCGCCACTACGTTTACCTTGAGCTTCAGGGTGGAGATGGCAGCCATGGCGCCGATCACGGCAGCAGCGCCGCCCATATCGCTTTTCATGCTTACCATGGAGGGCCCGGGTTTCAGGCTGTAGCCGCCGGAATCGAAGGTGAGGCCTTTACCCACCAGGGCAGTAAGCTGATGCTTTTTGTCGGGATTGCCCATGTAGCGCATGATGATGAGCTTGGGATCGTTTTTGGAGCCTTTGGCGACGGCCAGGAGGGCGTCCATTTTGAGGCGTCTGAGCTTGTCCACAGAGTGAATATCGATGGAGAAACCGTATTGCAGAGCTACCTTCTTTGCGTGATCGGCCAGGGCGTCCGGATTGAGAATGTTTGGGGGCTCATTCACCAGATCGCGTGCCAGATTCGTGGTTTCAGCGTAGATTCTGCCTTCCAGGATACCGCGATTGATATGGCGGGTATTCTTGGTGCTCAGCAGCAGATGGATGCTTTCGAGGTAGTGCGTTTCGTCGTTGCTGATGTATTTATTGAATTTATAAGCGCTCAGCAAGGCAGATTCGGATAACACATGCCCCAGCACGACGTCGTTTAGCGAAGGCTCAAAGCCCATCAATACATAGACTTGGGCGGATTTGAGGCTGATCGCTTTGCGCCAGCAATTGGCAAAGAGGCTGCGTAGCTTGTTTACATTCAGCTCTTCCTTTTTGCCTGCTCCGCAGAGGATGATCAGTTGTCTCTTTTTGCCGATCAGGCGGGTGTAGGAAGTGATCTTGCCGTATTTGAAAGCAAAGCCTTCTGCCTTCACATAGGTATCCAGGGAATCCTTTAACGCATCGTCCACAAAGTCCAGTTCTGGCAGGTTAGGATCCTCTTCGTGGATCAAAACCAGCGTATCTATGTGGTCGGGCAATCTACGGGTAACGTCGATTTTCATGGAATACTCCTTATTTATCTCTTTTTCTTAGAAATCATCGGATAGACTCAGGTACACCTGAGGCTTACTGATACTGGACAGATCGGTGAGCCATGCAACGTCCAGCTTCAAAACAAAATAACCCAAATTGAGGCGGGGGCCAAAACCATAACCGAGCTTGATATCTTCCATCAAGCCATCCCTCATCCCGCGGAAGTATTTGTTGTCATCCCACACGGAACCGATATCCACAAAGGCGGAGCCGCGGATATTGCCCAGAGTAAGCGGGATGGGAAACGCCAGAGCAAAATAATCCAGCAAGGGGAAACGCAATTCGGCGCTGGCCAGAACCTTCTTTTCGCCGGAGAGATTGTGCGACAGGGCGCGCACCCCGTAATACCCACCCAGTGAGAAGCGATCGGGGTATTTCCCAGTGCTGATGCCGGCATTGGCACGCAGCGCGATGGAATAGCGTTTGCTAAAGAGGCTGTAGCTGCGCACGTCGATGTAATTGGTCAGATAGTCCAGATGCTTGTCGGCAAAACCCTTGCGGATGTTTAAGTATGCGCGAGTGCCCACCAAAGGGCCGGTGGAGCCAAAGAGTGCATTATCATAGACCAGGGAAATGCCCGGGGTAAAGGCAATGTCATTGAAGTGCTCGACGTTGTTTAGCCAATTCCCGTCGTCGATATGAGAATTGTGCAGATAGTCCCAATGCCGTTCGTAATCATACAGCATGCCGTCCAGTTCCAGACGGGCAAAGCGGCTAAAGGGATAGCGGGTAAGTCCGTAAAGCCCGGTTTGACGTTCTCTCAGGCGATAATAGTCATAACCCCAGCTTTCCAACGAGCGGTAATAGGATTCATCATAAAAGTTATAGACGCCAATCCCTACATCCAACCTGCGTTTCAGGTAGAGGTATGTGAGCAGGAAATTGGTCTGTGACAGTACATCGGTGATGCCCAGATTGAGCCCGATGGCGTGATCGCCCATGATGTCACTGATACCAAGCTCTACGCTGCCCACAGCTCCTCCGCCGGTGGAATATGCTGCTCCGCCCCATACACGGTCCAGGGTGAAGCGGGGATGATAGTTCTGGACGCGGGGGATCTGGTCCGAGGGCTCTGAGGGGCGCTGATCCCAGGAAAAATCGGAAGCGATCAAGGTAGTATCGGGGATCACGGGTTCAAATCCGCTGAATACCGGACGCCGCACATTGACATCTGCTGCGGGGTTGCGGCGAGGGGTGGGCGTGCGTTTGCGCGGTCCGAACCAATCCAGACGGCTCAAATCCACCCGATCCAGGAGATCTGCTTCCATCTGATACGGCTTTGCTGCGGGAGAGGGTTGATAGTTCAGGTCTTTGAGGGGGCTATTGTCAAAATAGATGTCCCAGCCCTCGGAAAAGTAGTTTGATACCAGCATGTAGTTCGCATCAGCCGAGATATCAGCGCTGTAGATGCCGGAGATGACGCGGCTGAGTTCCGCCCTCTGCCCCGCTTCCGGATCGATGATCTCCAGATTGGCGATGCCTTCGCGAGTGGAGATGTAGACCACCTTGCTGCCGTTTTCGGCGTAGAAGGGCATACTGCAATCAAAGGCCTCATCGGTGATTTGGACGATTTCCGAGCTCTGAAGGCGATACTCAAAGATGTCCTTGGTGAGATCGGCAAAGAAGCCAAAGCGCTGATCGGGAGCATTCCTGCTGCGTTCAGAAGTAAAGACGATGCGGGTGCCATCAGGAGAAAAGCGGGGTTGGGAATCGTGATATGAATCGTTGGTGATGGACCTCAGCACCCCGGAATCCAGTTCGTAGATGAAGATATCCGATTGCATGCCGCGTTGAGCTGCCAGGACGATGCTCTTGCCATCGGGAGCCACATCGCTCTCATAGATGGCGGTCAGATCATCGATGGCGATGCTTTTCGTGATCTTGCCGGTTTCCACATCCAGGATGTGAATCCTGTCGCCCCTCGCGGTTTTGGCGGCGTAGGCGATGCGCTTACCATCGGGAAACCAGCTCAGGCTGCTGCGGAAGTAGTAAAACTCCTCCATCTTGGCGTTGGTTTCGCCGGTGATCAGTTTGCGGGCTTTCTCCATGCCGTGCGTGCCTGCCATCCAGATGCTAAAGCGCGCGCCACGATCGGAATAGTACACATAACGGCTGCCATCGGGCGAGAACCGGGGGTTGAAATTGAAGTAAGAGCCCTCTTTGCCGCGGTCAGTGCGCTTTTCAAAGGCTTCGATGGGCACCTTGTAGCTATTGATCAAAGGGAAGAAATCCCGCTTTAGCTGATACCGCCAGCGGGATTCCAGATCTTCAAACTTCATGGCGAAGACGCGTTCGGTGGCGTCGTCGATGCTATTCATGCTGCGCAGGGAAAAGAAGTATTCGCTCACCTTTTCCCGGCCATAGGTGGCGGAGAGGTAGCTAAGGAAACTCTCCCCCAGGCGGTAAGCGAGATAGCCGTCCAGATAGTCCAGACGCGGCAGCTTGTCATTTACCACCAGATCAAGGATGAACATGTTGTTGTAGGGATCCCTGCCGCCGATGGACAGATACTCCGGCAATCCTTCGGAAAACCAGAAGGGGAATGATGTGGGACGCAGGGCCTCCACGGCGGAGCTTAGCCGGTTATCCAAACCGTTGATGTAGGCATGCGTAAGCTCGTGCGCCAGGAGCTTTTCCAGCTCCGCGTAGTCGCCATCGAAGGGCACCACCACGCGGTTGCGCAGGCTCTCGGTAAAGCCACCCACCCCCTCAGTGAGAAGAGGATAAATGATATTTGTGGTCTGAAACTCTGATTTGCTGCCGTAAAACACCAGGGGAATGCGGCTGAGCGCCGGGTATTTGAGATCTTCTTTCAGGTAATAGTAGATATCTTCCGCCATCAGCGATACGGTGCGTCCAAAATCATCCTCGCCCCTGGGAAAATAGATATCGAAGTGCATGGTCTTGATCAGCGACCAGTCCTGAGGACGCGCGTTTACCTTGTTTTTGCCGAAAGTCTGGGCTGTCAGGGCACCACAGAGGATCAGCAGGAGTGGGATCAGCAGCTTTTTCATCGCTATCCTTAAAAGATTGAGAACTTCAGGTACTTTTTGGGGTGCGCCTTCACGTCTTTGATCAGGGCTTCCAGATTGTCGATCGAGCGTTGCATCCCGGTGTAAAGTTCATCGTCGGTCAGCAGTTTACCGGCAGTTCCTTTGCCGGATTGCAGAGCTTGCAGACTGCTGTTTAGCCTGGCGGAAAGGGCATCCAGACTGTCCAGACTGTTATTCAGCTTGTTCATGGCGGCAGGCGCGATGCTGATGCTCTCCTCCAGATCTTCCTGATTTTGAGCGATGAATTGATCCACACGGCGGGTAAGCTGATCCAGGCTGCGAATGGTCTGCGAGATCTCGGTTTTCACTTCCTGGATGCTGCCTTCTGTGCTTTTCACCGCTTTAGATGCATCGCCCAGCAGGTTTTCACCCTGTGCCAGCAGTCCTGTATCGCTGTCAAAATCGTGGAGGATCTTATCCAGTTTGTTCAAACTGGCCGAAGCGGTGGAGATCAAACTCATCATCCCGATCGGATTTTCGCCGATCTGAATCTGGCTCAGATCCAGTTGCTCGGTTTCGCCGGAGGGGATGATCTGCAGGCTTTTACTGCCCATCAGGCTGTCTTCGATCATAAAGCGGCTGCCCTGGGGAGGCTTGATGTCTATAGAGATGTTCCCAGATACCAAAATGCCATCCTGGTGCAGACTTACGCTTTTGATGCGTCCCGCTTCCATGCCGCGATACATGATCTTGTCCCCCACTTCCAGACCCATGACGTCGGTGAATAAGACCCGTAATTCATGTTGGGATTTGACGTTCAGCCGGTTTGTAAACCAGAGGTAAGATACGATGAGGATTGCCAGGATCACAATGGTCCAAAGACCTGTCTTGATCCGAGTGCTGCGTAGATTACCGTAGAATTTCGCCATGGATGGGGGCTCCTTCAGGTTTTTAGTTTTTTCTTCTCAGCGGCGGGGAAAAGCACGTTATTCAGAATAAGGCGATAGCCGGGGGAGTTTTTATGCAGATCCAGCAGGGTCTCAGGATCACCCACCATGTGTTGATAATCCTCGGGATCATGTCCGCCGTAAAAGGTGAAAGTGCCTTTACCCACGTTGCCGTGGATGTATTTCACGTCGTTCTGACCGGGTACTTCCGCCAGGATGATCACGCTTTTCTTTACTTTATCGCGGAAAAAGGACGTGGTTTGCCCCAGAAAGCCGTTGATCACGTTGGTATGACACTGGGTCAGCATCGTGGGCACGGGGTCGTATTTGGCAGAAAAGTCGAAGAGCACAAAGTAGTCTCCCTCGGCTCCGCGCAGTTTGCTATAATCGCTGGCGTCGATGTCCGAAAACTCGTATTCGTAGGGATTGGGGCGCAGATGAAAGTTTTCGAAGGCAAAGGTGCGGCTAAAATCGAGCTTGCTATGATACTGCGGATCGATGCCGTCGCCGTCCAGGGCAGAATCCACAATGTCTATCCCCTTGGCTGCCATGGCGATATCAAAGGTGTCCGTGGCGGCACACATGGCAAAGAGAAAACCGCCGTTGGTCACAAAATTGCGGATGCGCTCGGCGATCGCGTGTTTGAGTTCCCAGACCTTGGCAAAACCGTGTTTGGCTGCCATAGCCTCGTTCACTCGCACGTCATCCTGATACCACTGAACGTTGCGGTACGAACCGTAAAACTTGCCATACTGCCCGCTAAAATCCTCGTGATGCAGATGCAACCAGTCATAATCGGTCAGTTTGCCTTCCATCACCTCATCGTCCCAAAGCCGGTCATAATCGATCTCCGCATACTCCAGCGCCATGGTGACCGCATCATCCCAGGGCAAGGAATTGGGTGGGATGTAAACCCCTATCCTGGGCTCTTTTTCCAGGGTGACTGCTTCCATATTCGCGTCTTGAATCTCGGTCAAAATAGCAGCAGTCTGAGCTGAAGAGATGTTTTCATAGCGAACGCCACGGATATTGCAGATAGCCATCAGATCGGGCGTGGCGGGCATCAGAAAGCTGCCGCCCCGATAGTTCAGGAGCCATTTTACCACGTGCTGATCCTGCAGAGCTTTAAACGCTACGCCGTATGCCTTCAGATGATTGCTCTGGCTGCGGTCCATGGGAATCAGCAGTTCTGCTCCCAAAGAGCTGGCATTCAGGTATATGATCAGGCATAACACCCACAACGCCGGAATCCGTGATAAACGCATAAATCTCCTTGTAGAAAGTAGCTTACTCATACTTAGATGAGCATTTTCAGTCATTAGGGGATTTCAGGCGCTGTATTGTCAAGCAAAATCTTTAGATTGACGGTTTTATGAGGTGTTTTGAAGCCTAAACTGCTTGTAGCTGAATAGGCTCTCTTCCAAATAGAGTGGGTGGTAGCAAAAACCATCCCCAACCGGTTCTATGATCTTCCTGTCTTGAAATTCATACGCATTCGGTGAGCCTCCCATACACCCCTCATACGATTGTACGACCGGTGTATGACCGGTGTATGGGAGGCGTATCAGGACAAAGAAGGGGAGGTGGGGGAGCCGGAACAAATGAAAAAAATAAATTACCCGGAAATGGGGAGATGAGAACTTAGCAGAAAATACTTGACTGCGAAGCACAAGAAAAAAATATGCGGATCAAATGATCTGATAAACAGATATTGCATAGCCTGTGAGAGCAGGTTTTCCATGAGTCTGCCGGGTAAATATGCCCGCCAGCCGAAGCCTGGGACCGGGTAGTAAAAAATACACTGTGACAAGAGACACTAAACGAATGGAGATAAATGATGAACAAGCTACTATTGACACTAGTCTTTCTGATCGCGTGTGGTCCATGTTTATTCGCGCAAGTGGCTTATAGCGATTCGCTTTACAAGGCAGCCGCGGATAGTATTCCCGAGGCTCAGTATCATCTTGGTCTGTGTTATGAAAATGGGAACGGAATCGGGAAAAACCTGGAAACGGCCACGCAATGGTTTGCTAAAGCCGCTCGTCAAGGCCATGTCGACGCGCAGTACAAATATGGCTTCAATCTCTTTACCGGCAAGGGCATTACTAAGGATAAGGCTGAAGCCTACAGTTGGTTGAGTGACGCTGCCAATGGCGGAAACACCGACGCGCAGGTTTGCCTGGCATATCTCTACAAAGTGGGAGATGGAGTTCCGGCCGATTTGATCCAGGCTTATTTCTGGGCAAGCGTTGCCGCGGCAAGCGGTGATACCAGGGCGCAGGAATATAAGCAGGCATACGGCGCGCAACTGGGCTCGGTGCTGGCGGCAGAAACAGATGCCAATGTGGAAAA
>JAEWNJ010000063.1 GCA_023392795.1 Candidatus Cloacimonadota bacterium | reverse complement strand
TTCATATATCCGATGGAGGAAAGATGTCCGATAAAAAACAACAAGTAATTGACCTGATTAAAGAAATGACCGTTCTTGAGCTCTCTGAACTCGTCAAAGAAATGGAAGAGATATTTGGCGTATCCGCTGCTGCTCCCGTAGCCGCCTTTGCCGCTCCTGCCGGTGGCGCTGCTGAAGCAAAAGAAGAACAGAGCGAATTTGACGTGATCCTGGCAAATGCCGGCGATAAGAAAATCAACGTGATCAAAGTGGTTCGCGAAATCACCAATCTTGGCCTGAAAGAAGCCAAAGACCTGGTAGATGGCGCTCCCAAAATGATCTCCGAAAAAGTAAGTAAAGAAGAAGCCGAAACCATTAAGAAAAAGCTTGAAGACGCTGGCGCAACCGTCGAACTCAAGTAATCGGCAAGATTGCATTATACATGGTCCAAAAAAAGTCCATCAGGACTTTTTTTGGACTAATTTGGCTATTCAAACGCAGAATCGACATGGCATTTTTTTCTCGGTGCCGCTGTGACAGGCAAGACGAGACGCTGAAGTATAAGCGTGTGTATGCAAAGTACTAACCCCTACCGTGTGTGTGAAAGCACAAAGGAGTGAGCTTTTGAGAAAGATCAAAAGTTATTCCCGTATCTCCGGAAGATTTGCTGAGCTGGGCATCCCAGAAGTGGAAATCCCCAATCTGCTGGCAATGCAAGTAGATTCGTTTCATGACTTTTTACAGAAGGATATCCATCCCCAACGCAGAGCAAAAAAAGGACTGCAGGCAGTATTTGAAGCCATCTTTCCGATCGAAGACAACAAAGGGAACTTCCTCTTGGAGTTCATTGAATATAATGTGCTGCAGGAAAAGTATGCCATCGACGAATGCCGCGAGCGCAACCTGAGCTATCAGGCTCCGCTGAAGGCCAAGATGCGCCTTTCTGTATTCGAGACCACCGAGACGGGCCGTGAACATAAAGACACCCTGGAACAGGATGTATTTCTGGGGGAAATTCCTCTCGTTACCGATCAGGGAACCTTCATCATCAACGGCGCTGAACGCGTGATCATCTCTCAGCTGCAGCGTTCACCCGGCGTCTTTTTCTCCGAATTGAAGCACCCTTCCGGCAAAACCCTGTATTCTGCGAAAGTAATACCCTACAATGGCTCCTGGCTGGAATTCGATATCGATATTCACGACGTCATGTTCGTGCACATCGATAAGCGGCGCAAACTGCCGGTGACCACGCTCTTCCGCGCCATCGGCATCTCTACCAACGATGATCTGCGCAAGACCTTCTATGAAAGCGAGAAGCTAACCCTCGCCGAAGCCAAAAACCGACATCTTTTCCGCGATATCCGCGTGGACGGCATGGACGAACCGCTGGCTCTGGCCAATGAGCAGATCAACGATACCCTGATCAAGATTTTGAGCGATCACAAGATCAAACACGTGGAAGTGGTCAATTATGACTATGAGATTGCCCGCAAGGTATTGGAAAATACCATAGCCAAAGATCCCACCACCAATCAGGAAGAAGCTCTGAAAAAGATCTATTCCCTGATTCGCCCCGGTGAAGACGCGCCAGTGGAAGCTGCCCGTCAATTGGTTGACCGCATGTTCTTCAATGAAAGACGGTACAATCTGGGCGAAGTGGGACGTTACAAGATAAACAAGCGCCTGGGCATCGAGGTCGATGAAAACATGATGACCCTCACTGTGCAGGACTTTGTATATATCTTCAAGACCCTGGTGAACATCTATCACGACGACGATGAAGTGGACGATATCGACAATCTGGCCAATCGTCGCGTACGCACCGTGGGCGAATTGCTGCAAGAGCAGTATGCTTCCGGTCTGGCGATGGTTGCCCGCATCATCCAGGAACGTATGGCGATCTCCAATATCGATGAGATCACCGTGCATGATCTGGTGAATAGCAACGCGCTGATCAATGTGGTGCAGGGATTTTTCCTCACTGGTCAGCTCTCACAGTTTATGGAACAAACAAATCCCCTGGCGGGACTGCGGCACAAACGCGCCCTGTCCGCTTTGGGTCCCGGCGGTCTGGCTCGCGATCGCGCTGGCTTTGAAGTGCGCGACGTGCATGCCTCGCACTATGGCAGAGTATGCCCCATCGAAACCCCTGAAGGACCGAATATCGGACTCATCGTGTCCCCTGCCATCTATAGCCGCATCAACCGCCTCGGTTTCATTGAAACGCCCTACCGCAAAGTGGTGGATGGCGTGGTTAGCAATGAATATGTGTATATGGATGCCGCTGAGGAAGAGAAATACATCATTGGCCAATCCAACCTAACTCTGGCTGACGACCGCCGCATCGTGGATGAAGTGGCTTTTGCCCGTGAAAAGGGCGAATTTATCCAGGTAAAACCCACCGAATTGCATTTTATGGACGTGGCACCGCAACAGATGGTATCAGTTTCGGCAGCCATGATCCCCTTCCTGGAACACGACGACGCCAACCGCGCCCTGATGGGTTCAAACATGCAGCGTCAGGCTGTGCCCTTGATCAATCCGCAGGCGCCCATGGTGGGCACCGGCATGGAAAAGATCGCCACCATGGATACTTCGGGCATTGCCGTGGCTCCTTATGATGCCTCTGTGGTAAACGTTACCTCAGCGTACATCGATCTGAAAGCCCTCAATGAAAAGGATGAAGCGCTCTATCTGGGCAGCGGAAACCGCATTTACCTGAAGAAGTTTGTGAGAACAAACCAGGATACCTGTGCCAATCAGCGTCCTATCGTCCGCGTTGGTGACGTGGTGCGTAAAGGGCAGCCCATATCTGACGGCGCTTGCGTGGAAGACAACCGTCTGGCTCTGGGCACAAACATGCTGGTGGCATTCATGCCCTGGTATGGTTACAACTATGAGGACGCCATCATCCTCAGCGAAAAGGTGGCTCGTGAAGATACCCTTACCTCCATCTACATCGAAGAGATGGAAGTATTGGTGCGCAATGTGAAAAATGGCCGTGAAGAACTGGCCTATGATATACCAAACGTTCCCTCGCATGCCCTCAGAAACCTGGATAAGACAGGTATCATCAGGGTTGGCTCGGTGATCCATGCCGGCGACATCATCGTGGGTAAGGTAACCCCAAAGAGCATCGAGATCGATCCTTCCCCGGAAGAGAACCTGATGCGCGCTCTCTTTGGCGATCGCGCAGGAGATTTTACCAATAGTTCACTAAAAGCCAAACCCGGTATGGAAGGCGTGGTGATCGATGTGAAGGTATTTTCCCGCCTGGAAGATGGCACGGACATGGAAGACGAGAACGATGAAAAGATCCAGAAGCTAAAAGACGATCTGGCTCTACGCCGCAAGAAGGTGGAAGAATTCAAGGAAGAAAAGCTTTCCGCCATCCTGCTCGGTCAGGTGGCCAAGACGATCTGGGACGAAAAGACCAATACCTTCTTCATTGCCCCCGGCAAGAAGATCAATAAAGAAGATCTCAAGCGCATAAACTTCAAGAAAATAGACATGGACGTGGAGATGGTGGAAGACGCCGCCGTCAATAACGCCATCTATCAGGACATCGCGCTGAAGATCAAGCAATCCCTCGAACAGAGCGAAAACATCTACAAGAAATCGCGCGAACGCATCAAACACGGCGATGAGCTGCAATATGGCGTACGCAAGATGGTGAAGGTGTATGTAGCCAAAAAGCGGAAGATCGAAGTGGGTGACAAAATGGCAGGTCGCCATGGTAACAAAGGTGTGATCTCCATTGTGGCCCCCATCGAAGACATGCCCTTTATGGAAGACGGCAGCACTGTGGATATAGTGCTCAACCCTCTGGGCGTGCCTTCCCGTATGAACATCGGGCAGATCATGGAAACCCATCTGGGCCTGGCAGCCCGGGCTTTGGGCTTCGAAGTGGAAACACCCATTTTCGACGGTGCTTCCAACGAAGATATCCGCGCGGAATTGCGAAACGCCGGCTATGCCGAAGATGGCAAGATGGTGCTTTATGACGGCAAGAACGGGATGCCCTTCAAGGAAAGAGTAACCGTCGGCGTGATCTATATGATGAAACTGAACCATCTGGTGGCGGATAAGATGCATGCCCGCTCCACCGGTCCTTACTCCCTGATTACTCAGCAACCCCTGGGCGGTAAAGCTCAACACGGCGGTCAGCGTCTGGGAGAAATGGAAGTATGGGCGCTGGAAGCCTATGGCGCCGCGCACCTGCTGGAAGAGATGCTCACCATCAAGAGTGACGATGTGGACGGGCGCAACAACGCCTTCAAAGCCATCACCCGCGGCGAAAATCCGCCTCCTCCCGGAGTGCCGGAATCCTTCAATGTGCTGGTCAGCGAGCTTAAATCGCTGGGCTTTGACATCGAGTTTGTCAAAGACGACGAAGGCAAATAAGGGGAATACAGGATGAAAGATACAAGACGTGAAGTAAGACCCGGTGAATATGATGCCGTACGCATCAGAGTAGCCTCTGCCGATACCATCATCAACCAATGGTCTCACGGTGAGGTTACCAAGCCTGACACCCTGAATTATCGTACCCTCAAACCAGAAAAAGACGGACTCTTCTGCGAACGCATCTTTGGCCCGGAACGGGACTATGAATGCGCTTGCGGAAAATATAAGAAGAAACGCTTTCAAAATACTCTCTGCGAACGCTGTAACGTGTTGGTAACCACCAGCCGCGTTCGTCGTACCAGAATGGGTCACATCGCCCTGGCGGTGCCAATCGCCCACATTTGGTTCGTCAAATCCGCACCTTCAAAGATCGGTACCTTGCTCGATATGACGATCAAGGATCTGGAGCGCGTGCTATATTATGAATCCTTCATCGTGATCGATCCCGGAGACAGTCCCTATGAAAAGATGGAACTGCTGGAAGTGGACGAGTATTACGAGATCAAGGACAAGGTGGGGGATAACTTCATCGTGCTGATGGGCGCTGAAGCCGTCAAAGAACTGCTTCTGCGCATCAATCTGAAGAATGAAGCTCTCGACCTGCGAACCCGCCTCAAATTTGAAGAATCTGCCCTGCGCAAACAGAAGCTGATCAACAAGCTGAAGATAGTGGACGCTTTTATCAAGAGCGGAAATTCCCCGGCTGATATGATTATGGAAGCCTTGCCTGTGCTTCCTCCCACGCTGCGTCCGCTGGTTCCTCTGGAAGGCGGCAGATTTGCCACTGCAGACTTCAACGATCTTTACCGCAGGGTAATCACTCGCAATAACCGCCTCAAAGGCCTGCTGGAAATCAGAGCCCCCGAGGTGATCCTGCGCAACGAGAAACGGATGTTGCAAGAAGCGGTGGATGCCCTGATCGATAACAGCCGCAAGGCACGCCCTGTGCGTGGCCGCGGCAATCGCCCACTCAAATCCCTCACCGATCAGTTGAAGGGAAAGCAAGGGCGTTTCCGTCAGAATCTATTGGGTAAGCGCGTGGACTATTCCGGCCGCTCGGTGATCACCGTGGGTCCGGAGCTCAAGCTTTATCAGTGCGGCCTGCCCAAAGATATGGCTGTGGAACTATTCAAGCCCTATCTGATCGAAAGATTGCAGAAGATGGGTGAAGTGGATAAGGTAAAGAACGCCAAGAAACTCATCGAAAAGAAACAGCCTGAGATCTGGAGCATTTTGGAAGACGTGGTGAAGGATTACCCCGTACTCTTGAACCGTGCCCCCACCCTGCACCGTCTGGGTATCCAGGCCTTCATGCCTGTACTTACCGACAACAAAGCCATCCAGCTGCATCCCATGGTCTGTGTGCCCTTTAACGCGGACTTTGACGGCGACCAGATGGGTGTGTATGTGCCGCTTTCTCTGGAAGCGCAGATTGAAGCCAGAGTGCTGATGCTTTCTACCCGCAACCTGCTCCTGCCGGCCAACGGCAGATTGGCTATGGCTGCGAACCAGGACATCGTGCTCGGTTGCTATTATCTTACCATGACCGAAGGCGATGCTCCGGAAGACCCCAAGACCATGCGCCATTTCTATGGTACAGATGACGTCGTGGCTGCCTATGAATACGAAGAGCAGCTCTGTGGCGTAAAAGGTGAAGAAGTGATCCAGCGCAGTCTGGACCTGCACACCTGGATCAGAGTAAAGATTGATAACGCATATATTACCACCACTGTCGGCAGGGTGATCTTCAATCAGATCGTTCCTACCGAAGTTGGTTACCAAAACATCACTTATGACAAGGGTAAGATCAATGACCTCGCCATGCTTTGCTATGAAGCGGTCGGTCAGTGGCGCACTGCCATTTTCCTGGATGAATTGAAAGCCACGGGATTCCGCTATGCCACACGTGCCGGCGTTACCTTCAGCTTTGGCGATATCATCACACCCCAAAGGAAAGATCAGATCATCAACGAGTCCGAAGTAGAGGTTAGCAAGATCAGCGATCTTCACCAGAAGGGCGGCATCACCGAAAACGAGCGTATGGGTCGTGTGGTGGATACCTGGAAACGCACCACTGTCCGCGTGACCGATGAGATGATGGAAGAGCTTACGCATTCAAGAAACGGATTGAACTCTATCTATATGATGTACAAATCCGGTGCCCGTGGATCAAAGGATCAGATCAAGCAGCTCGGCGCTATGCGCGGATTGATGGACAAACCCTCCAAGATCGGTGCCGGCGGTGGCGCGGATGTGATCGAAACCCCCATTAAATCGAACTTTAAAGACGGACTCACGGTGCTGGAATACTTCGTATCCACTCACGGAGCTCGTAAAGGTCTGGCAGATACCGCGCTGAAAACCGCTGATGCCGGGTACCTTACCCGTCGTCTGGTGGACGTGGCGCAGAATGCCATCATCACCATGGAAGATTGCGGCACCAACCGCGGTGTGCATATGACAGTGCTCAAGGAAGGTAACGAGATCGTGCAGTCCCTGGCGGAGCGCGTTCAAGGACGTTTCGCCGCTGAAGACATCGTGGATCCCATCACCGGAAAGGTGCTGGTAAATGCTGGCGAGGAAATCAGCAACAAGATGGCCCGCACCCTGCAAAACCATGGCCTGATCTCTGTTCATGTTCGCAGCACCCTTACTTGTGAAGCAGAACGCGGTCTTTGCGCCAAGTGCTATGGTCGCAACCTCAGCACTCTCAAACCGGTGATGGTAGGCGATCCTGTGGGCATCATCGCTGCACAGAGCATCGGTGAACCCGGTACTCAGCTTACCCTGCGTACATTCCACATTGGTGGAGCGGCATCGACCGCCACTGATCTGGCAGAAGTGGTATCCAGTCAGGATGGTATCGTCAAATTCGACCGTATGAACTGCGTTACCAACACCGAAGGACACCTGATATCCGTATCTCACCTGGGCCGGCTACTCATCGTGGATGAGAATGATGAAGAGAAAATGCTGGAAGAATATAAGGTGGAATACGCCGCCACAGTACACGTGAAGGACGGACAAAAGATTGCCCTCAATACCAAGCTGTTATCCTGGGACCAATTTAACAATCCGCTCATTTCCACGGCCAAAGGTGTGCTGCATTACGAGAACTTCGTAAAAGACATCACCTTCAAGGAAGAGTATAACGACATCACCTTCAGCCGCGACATCACCATCATCGAATCCAAGGACCGCAAGAAACAACCACAGTTTAAGATAGTGGGTGAAGACGGCAGCGTTCGCCTTATTCCTCTGCCTACCGGTCTGGTAGTGCGCGTGGAAGACGGCAGCTTCGTACATACAGGTGACATCCTGGGCCAGACTTCGCGTATGACCATTAAACAGCGCGACATCACCGGTGGTCTGCCTCGCGTGCAGGACCTCGTGGAAGCCCGCGTTCCCAAGGATAAAGCCCGCATTTCCGACATCGACGGCATCGTCACCATCGGTGGTCTGAAAAAGACCGGCCGTGACATCTTCGTAACCCCGCCCAATGGTCTCTTTGCCCCGAATGACGGCAAGGTGGTCGTGAGCATGGATGATGACAAGAATCAGCGCATCTGGGTGCTAAACAAGAAGAGCGTCTTTGCCGAGAACGACGGTAAATGCACCATCCTGATGGAAGATGGCAAAGTAAAAGTACAGATCGCCAAGCGCAACCAGAAAGGAAACGTGTACGATATTCCCAAGACGATGACCGTTATCGTAGCCGAAGGCGAGAGCGTGAAAGCCGGTACTCCTCTGTGTGGCAAGATGTTTGTGGTTCCCGCCGAGCAGGAAAGCATCGTGGTCTCGGGAGACGCCGTGAGCGCATACCAGCCCCTCGCCGGCCGCAAATACTCCATCCCCTCCGGCAAGCGCATTATCGTGCACCAGGGCGACAAAGTGGAAAGCGGTGACGCACTCTCCGATGGTCCGCTGGATCCGCACGACATGCTGGTGAAAGGCGTGATCGAAGCTCAGATGATGATCTTGAACGAGATTCAGGAGATTTACCGTAAACAGGGCGTGAAGATCGACGACAAGCACGTCAGCGTTATCGTACGTCAGATGTTTAAAAAAGTCCGCATCACCGATAGCGGCAGCACCTCCTTCCTACAGGGAGACATCGTGGACAAGGTACGCGTGGAGCGGGAAAACCGCGAAGCGGTATCCTTCGGCAAACAGCCCGCGCAGTTTGAACAGCTGCTTTTGGGCATCACTAAAATTTCTCTCTTGACGGATAGCTGGCTTTCGTCAGCTTCGTTCCAAGAAACTACCAAAGTGCTTACAAAGGCAGCCATTGAAGGCAGCGTGGACCACCTTGAAGGCTTGAAGGAAAGCATCATTCTGGGTCACCGCATACCTGTGGGAACCGGTACCAGGCTATATAACGGCTTGATCAAAGAAGCAGTGGCCAATGGCGATACCGTGGCTCAGATCATCAGCAAGCTGGCGCACCCGGAAGTTTCTGAAGAAGCAGAGGATATCCTCGATTTCTAAGAATTTATAAGACACACTGAAATAAAATAAAGGAGAAAATCAGTGCCAACCATCAACCAATTGATCCGCAAAGGAAGAACTGCAGTTGAGATCAAAAAGAAAAACAGGGCGCTCATGGGATGTCCGCAAAGGCGCGGAGTATGCACTCGTGTTTACACGACTACGCCCAAGAAACCCAACTCAGCTCTTCGTAAAGTCGCACGTGTCCGTCTTGTGAACGGATTTGAAGTTACAGCATATATTCCCGGCGAAGGACACAACCTGCAGGAACACTCCATCGTTCTTGTTCGTGGTGGTCGTGTAAAAGACCTTCCCGGTGTTCGCTACCATATTGTTCGCGGTGCCCTTGACTCCGCCGGCGTGGAAAAACGCACCAATTCACGCTCCAAATACGGAACCAAGCGTCCCAAGAAAAAATAGGAGGGAATAAATGCCAAGAAAACGTAAAGCCGTAGTCCGTGAAGTACTGCCGGATCCCAAATACAACGATGTAGTACTCACCAAGTTCATGAATTGTCTCATGGTACAGGGCAAGAAATCCCTGGCTGAAAAGATTGTTTACGGAGCCTTCGACATCATCCAGCAGAAGACCAAACAGGAACCCCTGGAAGTCTTCAAGACCGCGCTTGAAAATGTACGTCCCCTGGTGAAAGTGGTTTCCCGCCGCGTAGGTGGTTCAAACTATCAGATCCCTACCGAAGTGAATGAAAAGAACGGCCGTGCCGTTGCCTTCCGTTGGATCATCACCTATTCCCGCGCTCGTAGCGAGAAGACTATGATGGAAAAGCTGGCTGCTGAATTGATGGCTGCTTACAAGAAAGAAGGTTCTTCTATTAAGAAACGCGAAGATACCCACAAGATGGCAGACGCCAACAAGGCTTTTGCTCATCTCAGATGGTAGTTCTCGGATAGAACACTCACATTGCGGCTGCTTCCTTTCAGGGGGCAGCCTTTTGTTTATGGGTTACTCTGGGTTGAGCGTCTGTGATGGAACTCGTGAATATGTTAAGCCTATTTCAGATGAGTCTGAATGATGGAGAGTACTTCACCGCTGTCGATCAGATCCTGTAACGCCTGATTGATTTTCCCGTTTAGCGGAGCATTCTTGGGCAAGGCAATCCCATAGCTTTCAAAAGTCTCGATCGTCAGTGCTGTCTTAAGTGGGTACTGTTTTTGGAAGCTTTGTGCTGGGCTGTTATCGAGTATCAAAAAGTCACATTCTCCCGCCACCAGCGCCTTTACGGCATCTGAGATGACGGCATAGATCCTCAAGTTTTCCTTCGGCAGCAGGTTTTTGTCCACCAGATTCTCTTTGAT
>JAEWNJ010000046.1 GCA_023392795.1 Candidatus Cloacimonadota bacterium | reverse complement strand
GCAGTCCTGAAGTGGAGGAACCTTGCAAATACGAGTACATGAATTAGCCAAGGAACTCAAGATCAGTACAATGGCTCTAAAAAAGCATCTTACGGATCTTGGTGTGATTACCAAAAGCCACATGAGCATCATCGATGAAGAAGTGGCAAACAAGATCAGAGAAAAATACAACGAACAAGTGGATGCCGAAAAAAGAGCGGAAAAAGATCGTAGAAAACTGATCGAATTGCGCCATCAAGCCAAGAAAAGCACAGAAGGTCCCTTCCAGAATATCGAAGCGGAAATCGCTACCGAACCCAAAGCAGCGGAGCAACAGGAAGAGCCGGCGGCCAAGGAAAGCCCTGCCAAATCAACTGCCAAAAAGGAAAAAGCTCCAAAAACCGCAGCTCACCAGGACATGGCGGATAAAGTGGAACCAGAAGCAGAACCCGTGGTGGAAGCAACTCCTGAGCCTGTAGTGGAAAGCCCGGCTCCGGAAAAACTGCCTTCCTTCTTCGAACAGCAAGAACAGACGGCCAAGGAAGAAGCCAAAAAGCATCGTGAAAAGCTGGATATCAGAGTTCCTTACCAACAGGCTACACCGCCTCAGCGTAAAAGTGAACCCCGCAAGCCCGCTCCCGAACGCCCCCGAAAATCCCAAAGCAGTCGCAGCACTATGCCTACACCACCCCCTCCTCCTCCGCCCGTATTGCCTGAAAAGAAAGACCTCGACAAGAAGTTTGGCAAAACCAAGCCGGTGCATGACGATCTGGGCGATAAGAGCAAGCACAAAAAAGCCATTATCAGCAGCACCAAAAAGGGGAAGACCAAGACTGCGGAAACTATCGAAGTGGATGAAGCTGCTATCTCCAGAAGCATCAAGAAAGTGATGCAAAAGACCACCAAGCGCAAGAAATACCACCGTGAAGCGCAGAATGTGGTCGATCGGGGCAATGAGATCGTTATTCGCGAATTTACCTCTGTCTCAGAATTAGCCAAGATCATGAACGTGCCTGCGGGAGAGATCATCTCCAAGTTCTTCATGATGGGACAATTGGTCACCATGAACCAGCGTCTGGACAAGGACTCGCTGGAAATGATCTGTGACGAATTCAAGGTGGAATTCCGCTTTGAAGATGAATATGGGACTGACATCATCGAGCAAGAGCTGGAGCAGTATTCCGAAGTGGCAGATGAACCCCGCCCGCCCGTGGTTACCATCATGGGACATGTGGATCACGGTAAAACCTCGATCCTGGACTACATCCGCAATGAAAACATTGTGGCGGGAGAATCAGGCGGCATTACCCAGCACATCGGTGCCTATCAGATAGAAGTGAATAAACATAAGATCACGTTCCTGGATACCCCGGGACACGAGGCTTTCACCGCCATGCGTGCCCGTGGAGCGAATGTGACCGACATTGCCGTGATCGTGGTGGCTGCCACAGAAGGCGTGAAACCTCAAACCAAGGAAGCCATCGACCACGCCAAAGCTGCGGGAGTATCCCTGATCTTTGCCATCAATAAAGTGGATTTGCCGGAAGCCAACGTGGATAAGACCATCGCTGAAATCCTGGAACAGGGCGTGTATCTGGAACAGTACGGCGGCGAAGTGCCATGGTGCCGTACCTCTACTGTGACCGGAGAAGGCATCCTGAATCTGATCGAGATCATACTAATCACAGCCGAAATGCTAGAGCTAACCGCCAAACACGAAGTGCCCGGTGAAGCCATTGTGGTGGAATCCCGGCTGGATACCCGCATGGGTTCCGTGGCTACCATCCTGATGCGTCAGGGTGCTCTCAAACGCGGCGACATAGTGGTATGCGGTGCTGTGAGCGGAAGAATCCGCCGCATGGAAAACGAACGCGGAGTGGAGATCAAAGAGCTGGGTCCCAGCGATGTGGCCAGAATCTACGGCCTCTCCGGGGTGCCCAAAGCCGGTGACGTGCTCAATCAGGTGGATAGTGAAAGAACCGCCCGTGCCATCTCCACCGAACGCCAACAGATTCGTTTGGAACGTGAGAAATACCAGAATAAATCGAGCTTGCAAAACATCTTTGCCCGCATCAAAGAAGATAAGATCAATACTTTGAACGTGATCCTCAAGACCGATACCGATGGCTCCGCCGAAGCCATAGCCGACAGCTTTGAAAAGCTAAGCAATGAGGAAGTATCGGTGAATATCATCCATAAAAGCGTGGGTGGCATCAGTGAAGCTGACGTTTCCCTGGCCTCCGCCAGCGACGCCATCATCATCGGTTTCCATGTACGCGCGGCTCAGATAGCCAAGAAAATGGCAGAAGACGAAGGGGTGCAGATCAAGCTGTATCAGGTGATCTACGACGCCATCGACGACATCCGCTCCGCCCTGGAAGGGATGCTGGCTCCGACCATCGAAGAACAAAGCATCGGCTCCGCCACCGTGAAGCAGGTATTCAAGATCAAGAAGATCGGTACCATCGCCGGTTGCCAGGTGGATCGCGGCGTCATCCAGAGTAATTGCCTCATTCGCCTCTATCGCAACGACGTTTTGGTAACCGAGGACAAACTCAGTTCCCTGAAGCACTATGCCAACGACGTCAAGGAAGTGCGTGCCGGTACCGAATGCGGTCTTTCACTGGTCAGCTTCACCGACATCAAGGAAGGGGACGTGCTGGAAGCCTATATCGAGCAAGAGGTTGCCAAAAAGCTTACATGAAAAATTATCGCATTCCCAGATTGCAGGAAGAGCTGAAAAAGATCTTCAATACCACGCTGACCAGCAAGGTAAACGATCCTGCTCTAGCCTGGGTGACGATCACGGATGTGGTGCTATCCAAGGATCTGCGCTACGCCAAGCTGTATTTTTCACATTATAACAACCCGGCTCCCCACGAAGAGATTCTGGAGCGCTTAAAAGTAACATCAGGCTTTTTAAAGAAACAAATAGCAGGAGCACATATCATGAGAACCATCCCCGAACTGTCATTCTTCTATGACGACACTGAAGACCGCGCCCAAAAGCTGGAAGCGCTGCTGGCATCCGTCAAAGACGACTATGATGATGATGAAGATTATGATCCGGATATCGATATCGACGACTATCTGGACGATGATGATTACTACGATTTCGATGAGGATGAAGACGAGGATTACGAAGACTTCGATGATGACGACGACGAAGACGACGAGTAAGACTGTCACATTGATTTGAAAAAAGGCTTTACCGTAATCACTATCATGCCCGTAAGGGTGGAAATTATAACCCGGGGTTACTATGCCCCGGGTTACTTGCTAACATCTCCAAATGTGCGATAAACCCGATGCGCACAAACAATAAACCCCGGTAGCAGTAATATGAGCATATCAGACTTGTACTCAGACATGATGGCCATCCTGGAGCCCCGCATGTCCATCGCCATTACCACCCATGTGGAATCCGATGGGGACGGCATGGTGGCTGCCTTTGCCCTGCAACATCTTTTGGAACTGGATGGGCTGGATGCCACCATCATCAGCGATGGGGAAGAGCTGATCCAGTACAGCTTTTTAGGAACTAAAGCCCGGGTTGTTGCCTATACAGATCGGATGAGCTTTGATGCGCTGATCGTGATGGATTGCAATAGCCTGGATCGACTAGGCGTCCGGGCTGAGCTGGTGAATAAGGCAAGTCACGTGGTCGTGATCGATCACCATGTCCTGGAGCATAATCCCATTCCTGCTTCGCTGCAGTATATCGACACTGCTTTTAGTTCGGTGGGAGCCTTGCTCTATACCATGTATGAATCCCGCATCGATGCGCTGTCTCCTGCTGATCAGATTTACCTCGCTGAGTGCATCTACACTACTTTGCTGAATGATACTAATAACTTCGTAAATGCCAATACCGACGCTGCGGTCTTTGACCTGGCGGCAAAGCTGGTGCGGCACGGGGCAAATCCTCACCGGTTGTATTTTGAGTTTCTGCAAAACAACTCCGCCAATGAAATGGCTTACATCGGTGACGCGCTTTCCCACATCGAAGTGCATGAAGGGAATATCCTTTTTTTACACTCGGATTACGCTGCCAAAGTACGTCTGCAGGTAAATCCCGAAGATTTCAGGCAGGCTACCCGTTATGTGCAGGGAGTGCGAGGTCTAACGGCTCTGGTTTATTTCCGTGAGGATGAGCCTGGCCAATGGAAGATCAGTCTGCGCGCTCTCCATCTGGATGTGCAAAAGATAGCTGCACTGCACAAAGGAGGTGGACACCGTCAGGCTGCCGGCTGCAGGCTGCAGGGATCTCTGGAGGAAGTAAAAGCCACCATCCTGCAGGATATACAGAGGGCAAGCGGAGCTCAATGAACGCCTTTGTATTGGTCGATAAAAAGGCGGGAATATCCTCCTTCGACGTGATCCGGGAGCTGCGCAAGCTTACTGGAATCCGGAAGATCGGGCATGCCGGCACTCTTGATCCCTTTGCTACCGGACTCCTGATCTGCGCCATCGGGCAATATACCCGGCTGCTCAGTTTTGCCGAAGTCCGGGACAAAAGCTATGAAGCCACGCTTGTGCTGGGCAAAAAGAGCAGTACCGGCGATCCGGAGGGCGAGATCACAGAGCAGCGTGATCCCGATCTCTCGGCAATCGATCCATTGGAGCTAAGGGAATGGGCGCTAAAGCTCAAAGAACTACCCCTGCCCATCTATTCAGCGATCAAGGTAAATGGTAAGAGAGCCTATCAGTATGCTCGCGCGGGAGTGGAGCTGGCCCTCCCTGTCCGCGGAGTAGAGATTCACGACTTTGAGGTGCTAAAGCAGCAGAATGAGCTGATCACTTACCGCGTAAAGGTATCAAAGGGGACATACATCCGCAGTTTCAGTGAGTGGCTGGCGGAACAGACTGGTAATGTCGGGATGACTCTCGAGCTGCGCCGCACTGCCATCGGTGGTCTAAATGTAGATTCCGCATGTCCCTTTGAGGATCTGGCACAGTGGCAAAGCTACATCTGCCATCCCCGCCAGGTGCTGGATGGACTAAAGGAATTTACCGTCACTCCGGAGCAGTCCAGCTTGCTTACAAACGGGCGCTCACTCACCATTGATGGCCTGATCGATGGGCAATATGCAGTTTATACCAGGGATGATGTGTTACAGGCAATTGCCCAGGCGAAGAGCGGCGAACTCATACCCGCACACGTTTTTGATACAAAGGATATGGAACATTGAGCGTACTAAGCATCGGTACTTTCGACGGCATACATCTGGGGCACCGTAAACTGATCGCCAGAGTAATGGAACTCAGCCAGGAAAAGCACTTACATAGCGTGATCGTAAGCTACAACGATCATCCTGCCTTTGTCCTGAGACAGAAGGCGGAACCCAAGATGCTCTGTCCCTCTCAGATCAAACGGGAGGAACTCCTCCGCCTTGGGATCCAGGAAGTGGCAATGCTCAGTTTTACTGAAACCCTGGCACAGATGAGCGCTCTGGACTTTCTGGAAGATGTACTCATCCCCCGCTGGCATCCTCGCTACATCGTGGTTGGTTACGATTCTCATTTTGGCCGTGGACGCGAGGGAAACCGGGACTTTTTGAAGAAACACGCTCTTCAGCATCACTATGAAGTAGTCTATGTCCAGCCCCTGATGGATGGGGGACTTCCCGTTAGCAGCAGCCGCATTCGCGAGCATCTGCAGGAAGGCAACCTGCCGGAAGCAAACCGGCTCCTGGGGCGTCCCTATCGTCTTTTGGGAAGAGTAACAACCGGTATGGCCAGGGGGCGTCAATTTGGTTTCCCCACTGCCAATCTTACCCTTGGCAACCCGCACCAGCTAATCCCCAGAGATGGCATCTATCTCAGCAGAGTGTATTTGGACGATAGAGTCTTTTTTGGCTTGACGAATATCGGCTCGTCGCCCACCGTGAAACACACGGGAATAATCGAGATCGAGACCTTCCTGATCGATTTTGAGGGTGATCTCTATGGCCAGGGAATGCAAGTGGAATTGCTAAAGTACCTGCGGGAGGAAAAGATGTTTGCCAATACTGACGAACTGGTATCTGCCATGCAAGCCGATCTGGCTGAGGCGAGGGCTTTGATCGGACAAGGTGAGTTTAGTATATGAAACGCCTGCTAGTCCTTCTACTCCTGATCGCGGCTGCTTTCACCGGCTTGGACGCCATCGAATGCATCCTTGCGGATGGACGCGCCATTCCCGCGGACAGTCGTCAATATCACTTCCGTCACCACAATTCCAATGTTGATTTCCACTTTTTTGGCTCCAATAAATGGGTCGTACGCTTCGATATCCAAAGTGCCTATCCCACCCTGAGCAGCGTCAGTTTCAATGTGCAAGGGGTTCGGCTGTTTTTCCCCAATCCCGGGGATTCGGTTACTGTAGAGCTTTACACCGATCAGGATGGTCAGCCGGGATCGCCGGTCCGCACCGCCAGTGCCCCTATTGATCAATCACTGATGGACATCAGTTTCAGCGAAGTTTACAATGCAGAGACTGTATGGCTGATGGTATCCTACCCTACCAGTGTAGGCAACCGGTGGGTCTCCGCCTCTCGTGGTGGAGGTGAACACAGCTATTTTCTGAATGCCGTGGGGGAGATGCAAGTGTTATCTTCATTTGCAGCAGCGGGATTTGGCGCGGAATTGCTCTTCGGACTCCTGGGTGAATTTGTGCTACCGGAGCAGGATCTGCAGCTATGCAGCTTCGATCTGCAGGGGGATATCCTTCCAGGCAACAGTGTGATACCGGCTTTTTCCGTTTACAATCACGGTGATCATGGCATCAGCTCTGCCAATCTGCTTATCACCCTATCCAGGCCGGGAGCACCTGCTTATGCCACGCACAACATCGTAATTCCAGACGAGATCACACCGCGCACATTAATGCAGTTTGATGGTGAAACAAGCTGGCTGCAAAGCATTAGTCTGCCAGATTCCGCCACCCAGATGAGCGTGGTAGCCAGGCTGACTGGTGAACATCCGGAAAACGACACTTTACTCGTAAACAACACCATCACCAAGGCATTTTCAGTATTTACCGATGAAATTCCCATACTGCTGACCGAAAACCTTCTGCATCAGGATGAAAGCGCTGTGATCAATGCCATTCAGGATGCCTACCCGGATTCCAGGATGCATCGGCTGAATTATTTTCCCATGTTGTCAGACAGCCTGGCGAATCTGGCCTCGCAACGCAGGTTCTTCTGGTATGGGCTGAATTCTTTGCCCGTCACCATCGGGATGGGAAAGGGCAGGATCACCGGTTTCCGTGAAGACTACGGCTCATTGTATGCTGATCTTACAGAAAGCATGGCCGGTTCCCGCACATTCATCAGTTCATCTTCTTGCTCTGCGGGTTCACAGGAAGGCACAGAGAGCGTGAACGTAAACCTCGAGTTGCATAATGTCCGGACCAGGATATATACCTCGGGCGCACAAAGCATTATGAGTGGATCCCGGATCTTTGTCGCTCTGGCCAGGAAGTTTGCCTCTGATGGCGTCGACCGCTACTATCTCGATCGATTCGTGGCCTTTGCCGATACCACGGCGGCTACACTTGGGATGGGAGCTTCGCTTACCAAAACCTACAGCTTCACGATCAGCGGGATCACATCCGGCGAGTTGGTGGCAAATTACCGACTTTACTACTGGATTCAGGGCAATGACGGAAGCGCCATCCACTACGTAAATTACATGGATTTTGAACCTGACCATTTTGTTACGAACCAGGATATCGTGAACCAGGTCCCAGCTCTACGAGTGGGGCCAAATCCCGCTGTAAAAGGCCAAAGCATCAGCGTGACGGCAAAAAGCGGCGGCAGGATCAGCATTTATAACATCCGGGGTCAATTGATCCTGCGGGAAAACGAGTTTAAAGGCACGCTTGATTTGCCAAACTCCCTGTTTCCTGTGTCTGGGGTTTACCTGCTTCGCTTTGAGGGCAAGGGGAATACTCCTGAGACCCGGAAAATCAGCATTATAAAGTGAGAATTATGGAACACATTTACATATCTGACCTGCATCAGCATGAAAATAAGGAAATCAACGGATTTTATCTGGCAGGGGAAAAGGAATTACGCGAAGGCAAGGGCGGTCAGTATCTGCGGCTACGTCTGATCGATCGCAGTGGGCAGATCGCTGGCAATGTATGGAAGGACGCCGCCAAATATGCAGTTCACTTCAAAGCGGGAGATATCATCCATCTCAAAGCGACGGTGGTGAACTTCAAAGGACAGATTCAGCTCTCGGTCACTGATCTCCGTTTTGCCGATAAGAGTGAGTATGATATGGCTCAGTTCAGAGCGCGCAGCAAGTTTGAACCGGAGTTTCTCGCAGAGCGTTTCTGGGGCTTCGTGGATGGTGTAACGGACGAGTATCTGAACAAGCTGCTACACCTGATCTTTGAAGACAAAGCTTTCTTTGCCAAATACCTGGATGCCCCAGCCGCCAAGGGCTGGCATCACAACTATATGCACGGCCTCATTGAACACAGTGTAGCTGTGGCGGCCTTATGCGAGTTTTGCAGCACTCAATATCCCGTGTCCTACGATCTCTTGATCACCGGGGCATTGTTGCATGACGTAGCCAAAGTCTGGGAATACTCAGGGCAGGGGGTTTACGATTTTACCGATGTTGGACGCCTGATCGGCCATCTCAGCATGAGCGATCAACTGGTTTACACCACTGCGAATAGCATCCCCGGCTTTCCTGAGGACTTGCTGCTGAACCTGCGGCACCTCATTCTCTCGCATCACGGCGAATATGAAAAAGCCTCTGTGCGCCTGCCGCAGACCCTGGAAGCCATTGTGCTGCACTTCTGTGACAATCTGGACGCCCAATCTGCCGGGGTGGCTCAATTGGTGACGGCCGCGCCGCCGGATGCCGTGTGGAGTGAGTTTGACAAATTGAATAACCGCTACTATCGCATAGTTCGCGTCTAGGCTCGTTTATCCCCATGTTTCAAACCTCCGTTTTGGCCAGCGGTAGCAAGGGCAACGCCATTTTGGTACGCTCCAGAAGCACTTCCATCAT
>JAEWNJ010000082.1 GCA_023392795.1 Candidatus Cloacimonadota bacterium | reverse complement strand
ATCACCAGGGTGTGGCGGGAGAAGGAACCAAGTAGCGAAATGGTCTGAGCCTCACCCACCAGCCGGGTATCTGAAGAGCTGAATGAACTGCTCGTGAGCAGCAGATCCGAAGTGCTGCCTGCCGCGGCATTGGTGTCCGGATGGATCAATTTCGCATCCAAAGCCGGGATGGAGTTACGGTATTCCAATTCCCGCACTCGGATCGTGGGATAGTGCAATTCCTTGCGCTGCAGAATCACCCGCATGTCCTTGATCTGGGAAAGGGTCAGGTGCCGATCTTCGTAGCCGAGTAGGGAAAACTGCTTCCGGGCACCATCTACATATAGCTGTACCAGGCCTTCTTCATCGCTATGCTTCACTCCATCGGTATCAAGCACCCGCACATTGGCCAATGGCTCAAGATCGGTATTTACTATCTTGATCTCGATCTGGCGGGCGCATAAAGGAATTGTGCAAATCATCAGAAGTGCGATCAGCAATATGCCTGGGCTGAAAGAAATCCCGGAGGGCATAATCCGGGTAGCTGTCCCCCATAAAGAGCTGTGCCGCGCTGTGTGTCTCATTTGTTCACCTCATAGTAAAAAAGATCGTGACCTGAGATGAACTGCTTCGAGCCTACATCCCCGCACTCCGCAGGGTAGCTCTTTACTTGTTGGCAGGTTTCCTGGCTCGCAGCGGTTGGCCTTACTAAAGGCCTATGCAGTGCCTTCCCGTCAAATATATGACAGTGACACGGCATACCTATGTGCTGCATACAGTGGCGGAGGCCGCTTCATTTCATGAATTCCCTATTACCTGTGTATAGCACCATCAAGTCACAAGTGCAGCCTTTTTCTGTAACCGGATTCTGTCAAAGGATTTCTCTGCCCATGATATCCATCGTTTAGCACAAAGCAATTGACAAAAAGCGGCAAATTCAGAGCTTGGCAAAATCGTTAGGATTCTATCTCCGGCGGTCTCGAAATCCCGTGTATCAGATTAGTAAAAGGACATAAAAAGCATGCGAACTTTCGACGCTATTCTTCCCTATCTGAAGAAAAGCTACGCACAAATCGGCGGCGGCATAGTAATGCTCATCCTCGTGGATGTGGTTCAATTGGCCATGCCTAAGGTAATGCAATATGCCATCGACAGCATTCAGAACCGAACCATTGACGAAAAGGGCCTCCTCTGGGTCGGCTTAATCATTTTTGCTCTGTCCATTGCCGTGATGGTACTGCGTTATTTCTGGCGCGTCCTGATCATCGGCAATTCACATCGCATTGAGAAGAGCTTACGGCAGGATTTTTACAATCATCTGCTCAAGCTCTCACAGAATTTCTTTAACCATAGCAAGACCGGGGATCTGATGGCCTATGCCACGAATGATCTGAATGCGGTAAGAATGCTCTTTGGCATGGGTTTGATCGCTGCCATGGACATTGTGTTTATGACCATTGCCAGTTTCTCGTTCATGATCTCGATCGATTTTAGGCTTACTCTCCTTGCCATCATTCCGATGCCGATTCTTTCGATCACGATAGGTTTTTTTGGCAAAAAGCTACACAAGAAGTTTGCCCTGGTGCAAGCCAGCTTTGCCTCGATGAGTGGTAAGATTCAGGAAAGCATTTCGGGCATCCGTATCGTGAAGGCATTCAATCAGGAAAAGGCGGAATTGGCAAAAGTGGACGAGGTTTCTGACGAGTTTGTGAAGCAAAACATCTCTATGGCAAAGATCGCTGGGTTCTTCCATCCCTTCCAGGGTTTCATCATCGCCTGTTCGATGATCATCACCCTGTATTTTGGCGGTCGCTCTGCCATCCGGGGTGACATCACGATCGGGGGTTTCATCGCCTTTTTCCAGTATCTGGGTATGCTGGTGTGGCCAATGATCGCCATCGGCTGGATCGTGGATATGTACCAGCGCGGCACGGCTTCGCTGAACCGTTTGAACGATATCTTCAGCGAGGTCCCGGAGATCGACGACAAGCAGGCAAATCCCAGTATCAAAGGGCTTTCCGGGAAAATCACGGTGAAAGACCTGCGCTTCCGCTATGCTGATGATCTGCCGATCATCTTCAAAGACATCTCCCTGAATGTAGAAGCGGGAGAGACCCTGGCCATCGTTGGCCCCACAGGTTGCGGCAAGACCAGTTTGATCGAGCTTTTGGTACGCATCTACAATCCCCCCGCGAATAGTATTTACATCGATGATCAAGAGCTTTACCGCATTCCGCTGGAAGTGCTGCGGCGTGATCTGGTGCTGGTGCCGCAGGATATCTTCCTGTTTAGCGACACCATCGCCAACAACATCCGCCTGGGCAATCCCGAAGCCT
Organism: Candidatus Cloacimonadota bacterium; assembly: GCA_023392795.1. Classification (GTDB taxonomy): domain Bacteria; phylum Cloacimonadota; class Cloacimonadia; order Cloacimonadales; family Cloacimonadaceae; genus UBA5456. The sequence continues at coordinate 3,605 of JAEWNJ010000082.1, read as the reverse complement.
CGCTGGAGGATGTGTACGAAGCCGCGCGGATTGCCAGCGTTTACGAAGAGATAAAGGACTTTGACCATCAGTTTGACACAATGGTCGGAGAACGCGGGATCACGCTCTCAGGCGGGCAGAAACAGCGTGTGGCGATCTCCCGCGCTCTGCTCACCGATCCTCAGGTACTGATCCTGGACGATGCCCTATCCGCTGTGGATACCAAGACCGAGCGCCAGATCCTGGAACGCTTGATTGAAGCCAGAAAGGGTAAAACAACGATCATCATCGCCCACCGCATTTCGTCCATCCAGCATGCTGACAAGATCATCGTGCTCACCGATGCCGTGATCAAGGAACGCGGCAACCACAACTCCTTGCTGCGCGCTGGCGGCATCTATCACGACCTGTTTGAGAAACAGCGCATTCGAGCCAAACTGGAAGATGAGGAGGTGGAATCATGATGCACGGACGTGGTGGCGGCTTTGCCAGCGACGATCTGAAGGGCAGAATCTACGATCGCCGGCTTTACGGCAGGATGGCGCATTATCTGAAACCCTATCTCAAATGGGTGATTGTATCCTTCTTTGTGCTGATGCTGGTGACTGTGGCGGAACTTATTTTACCATTGATTCAGCGTTCAGCGATCGATGATCACATTGTTTCAGACAAGTCCATCGCTATTTTCGCGGATGAAGCGATGTATCAGAGCTTCATGAACCGCAATAAGGTATTGGGATTCAAGGAATATTCCAGCGGCGGCATCCACTATGTGGTGATCTCATCAGCCGATAGGCAAAAGATGGAAGTCAGCGATCTGAAGCTATTGGAAGAGCAGGGCATCTTGAGCCCGCATTCAGTGTTCCTGGTGGATGATAATCCGAAGAATCTGGAGATTTTAAACAGGCATCTGGTGATGGACCCCAACCCCGAAGACGGAATCAGCGAGCTTTCCGGTTTCTTCCGGATAGGTGGCGGCAAGATAGCCGTGGCCAGGGAGCAAATGCTCTCTCTGCCCCGGTTGGACCGTCTGCAGGTGCGCAAGGATTCCTCAAATGCACTGCTGCTCTTAGCTCTGATGTATTTCGGGATCATTATAGTCCGGTTTATCTGCGGATATACGCAGGCAGTCCTGACCACCACTTTCTCGCAGAAAGCGATGAACGACTTGCGGCACGATGTTTTTGAGCACATGCAAAAGATGCCAACCAAGTATTTTGATCAGAATCCCGTGGGAAGATTGGTGACCAGAGTTACCAACGACATCCGTGCCATCGACGAAATGCTGGCATCGGGCGTGATCACTATCGTGCAGGATGTGATCATCGTGTTCGCCATAGTGATCCTGATGCTGGTGCTGAATTGGCAACTGGCTCTGGTGAGCATGGCGATTCTGCCAGCCCTGATATGGGTGATCTCGGTGTATCGTAGCAAGACCAGAGTGATCTACCGTGAAGTAAGAAAGCATCTGGCACAGCTAAACGCTACTCTGGCCGAGCATATCGCCGGACAAAAAATCATCCAGCTCTTCAATCAATACAGTCACAAACGGGATGAATTTTCCAGCATCAATCACACCTATTTCCTCACCTCGATGAAGCAGCTGAAGCTCTTTGCCTTCTTCCGCCCCATCATCCACGTCTCCTCGCAAATCGCCGTGGCGATGATCATCTGGTACGGAGGTGGACAGATCCTGCACAATGCCATCACTATCGGTCTGCTGATGGCCTTCACGGCATACGTACACAAGCTCTTCGAGCCCATCAACGACTTCAGCGAGAAGTTCAACGTGTTGCAGGGAGCGCTGGCGGGAGCAGAACGCATCTTTGACCTGATGGATCAGGAAACTGATGACTACCGGGAAGATAAGGCCACCAACGTAAAGCTGGAAGGCGAGATCGAGTTTGAGAATCTCTGGCTGGCGTATAACAACGAAGAATGGGTGCTGAAGGACATAAACCTGAAGATCAAACCAGGCGAGAAGATCGCTTTGGTAGGACATACCGGCAGCGGGAAAACCTCGATCGTAAACCTGATTTTGGGCATGTATCCATATCAAAAAGGGCAGATCCGCATTGATGGGAAAAAGCTGGAAAACTACGCGCTGTCCGACATCAGATCTAATGTGGGTATTGTGCAGCAGGATGTGTTCATCTTCAGCGGGAATGTGCATGATAACATCGCGCTGAACAATACAAAATTGAGCCGCGAGGAAATACAGCAGGTGGCGACATACGTCAATGCGGATAAATTTATCCAAAACCTGCCCGGCAAGTACGATGAACCGGTGATGGAAAGAGGAGCCACTCTGTCCACAGGGCAGCGGCAACTGATTGCTTTCGCCCGCGTTTTGGCCTATAATCCCTCGATCTTCATTTTGGATGAAGCCACCAGCAACATCGATACCGAGACCGAGATCCTGATTCAAGATGCACTGGAAAAGATCATCAAAGGGCGCACCTCGATCATCATCGCCCACCGTCTGTCCACGATCCAGCACGTGGACCGGATCCTGGTGCTGCATAAAGGCCGCATCGTGGAAGAAGGATCGCATTTTGAGCTGCTGGATAAGAAGGGATTGTACTACGATCTTTACAGGCTACAGTACACTTGATCATTTATCTGTGACAATGCTGTCCAAAAATAGATTGACAAGAAATTGGAAGCAGTTTTGCATGCCTTCAGTAGTAATATATTCAAATCCGTCTGCATACGCGGCTGATCGTGGAGCAGACGGTAGCATGAATACAGTATAATGTGTAAAAACTTATGATCTGATAAGGAGGATCGATGAAGAAACATTGGCTTGTAATATTGGCCGTAATGCTGATCACTTCTGCATTCGCGTATGAAGTGGTGGCGTATCATGAGGATTTTGAATCCGGCATGGGTGACTGGACTCATTTCGACGGTGCAGAAAGCCCGAACACCTGGCATGTTTATGCCATGGGCGACACTCAAGGCAACGTATGGTGGATGGGTGATACCAGCCTGGCATCCGGCACAAACATTGGTGGTTACTACGATCATCAATACCTCGTGTTGGATACACCTGCCCGTACTCTCACCGCAGCAAACGCAACCCTTACTTTCAAAATGAGACTGGGTCTCGAAACCCCTGCCGTTAACGATGAATGGGACGGTTGGGATTCTGCGAACGTCCGTATTTCAACAGATGGTGGTACTACCTGGAACGTGATCAATGGTACCCCCGCATATCACTTCCAAAACTCCTATGCTTTCGGTAGCGAACATGGCGAAGGCCTTGGTATTCCTGCCTGGGGCGGAGTAGTGACTACATGGACAAATACCACTTTTGATCTTTCTGCCTATGTGGGCCAAAGCGTGAAAATCCGTTTCGCTTTCGCTTCCGACCCTGCATATTCCACCGCCGACCAACCCAATATGTTTGGTTTTATGGTGGATGATATCTCCTTTGGTGGATATACCAATAATGGTACCGATGATGGCGAGATGACCTGGACCAGCATGGTTCCCCTGGGTGGAGACATTTGGCAGCTTTCCACTGATGCCGCCGCTCCATCACCTACTCATGTGATGAAGAATCAAAACGCTTCAAATACCTACAATCCCAATATGTTGAACTACCTGGTTAGCCCCTCCAT
>JAEWNJ010000079.1 GCA_023392795.1 Candidatus Cloacimonadota bacterium | reverse complement strand
TCAGCCAAATACTCATCCGGGGGGATTTGCCCGATCAGATGGGCCAGGGCGCAGGAAAAGGAGATTTCCAGAAGGTAACAGGATAGATGTTCTATGGGCAGGGACAGGAATTGTTCCAGATTGGCGGAAAGAAGCTGCGCGCTGCTGTTGGGCAGGCCGTAGATGAGATCCGCGCTGAGGTTTGTAAAGCCGCCATCCCGCAACAGCTTGATCGCCGGGGCAATATCTGCTGCCTTATGTTTGCGTCCCAGTAGCATAAGCTCTGTATCATCAAGGGATTGTACTCCCAAAGAAATGCGATTTACCGCGGTGCTTGCCAGTTGCTGAACGAAAACGGGGGTGATCTGGATGGGATTCAGTTCCAGAGTGATTTCGGCATCCTCACAAAGGGGCAGGCCGCTCAGAATGGCGTTAATCTGAGTGGCGCTGAGCAGGGAAGGCGTTCCTCCGCCAAAATAAACGGAGCTCAGGGGACGATCGATGATGGGAAGATATAGCGCTTTCTCTTGCTCCAGCGTCGTTACATATCTTTCAAAGGCTTTGCGGCTGTAGGGCAAAGCGAAAAACACGCAGTAGGGACAGCGTGTGAGGCACCAGGGAACGTGGATGTAAAGGCCTAGCCGGCCATGCGGAAGATGCGGTTCCATCTCACGTGCGGGGTATCGTACAGCTTATTGTACTCAATACCGCGCGAGAAGAAGATCAGCCAGGGCGAACCGGTGATGTCACCGCGCTCCAGAAATCCCCAGTAGCGGCTGTCTTCGCTCACATCACGGTTGTCGCCCATCACGAAGTATCTGCCTTCTGGTACTTTGACCGGGCCGAACCAATCGCGGTTGAAGACCTTGCGCTGGGCCAGTGAATCAGCCTGAACCCGATAGGGCTCGTACCAGATTTGGTCGGGAGTTTTGCCCCAGGTGATGTGGTCGATCTGGTTTTCCTGATAGCGATGGTCGTCGATCACCTGCGGTGAAGCGGGCGGATAGGGGAATGCCATGCCATAGCATTCATAGCCGCGGTTGAACTCCTTGCCGTTCAGATACACGATTTTATCGCGGATCTCGATGGTGTCGCCGGGCATGCCGATCACGCGCTTTACCACATTCTTGCGGGCGTAGTAAGTAAGGTGAAAGGCAGTGAGGGGAAACTTGCTGAAGGAAGTGCTTTTGTTGATGTAAATGGGATGGAAGAGCTTGATGAAGTTGCTCTTATACTGGGGATGTTCGGGCGTGCCCTCTTCGATCTTGGGATAGCGGAAAGTCACGATGTCCTCCCGCTTGGGATCGGTGAAGAAATACTTTACCTTGTTGGCGACCAGGAAGTCCCCGGTGAGCAGGGTTTTTTCCATCGAAGAGGAAGGGATCACGAAGTTCTGAAAGGTGTAATTGCGGATGATCATCGCCACCACAAAGGCGAAGAGAATGGCTTCCACCCAGTCCTGCAGGCCGGGTTTACGCTTGTGAAACTTCTTTCCCTCCGGTAGGGGAGTGAGGGTGTAATTGATCCGGGATTCTTTTTCCAACTTGGTCTTCAGCATGGTATATCATTTCCTTTTGGCATTATGGCACTATGGGACAACCAAACTGGACAAGCGGGAGATGTGTCAAGCACAATCTGCGGCTGGGGCCTGTGGTGCGTTAATGATGCCTTCAGAAGGTCAGGGGTACCTTGGCTGCGTAAGGGGAGTTGGCGGTTTTCTCTTGACTCAAAGACCCATCCTGGCTCCACTGTCCCCATGTTTAAGCTAGAAGATTGTCTGGTTCGTATTGCCCGTCCCTCCGATCGCGCCGATCTGATCGAGATATCGCGCGGGATCTGGGAAGGTCACGATTATCTGCCGCTCATTGTGGATCGCTGGATCAGCGAGGATTGGTTCTTTGTCTGTGAATACCAGGGCAAAGTGATCGCCTGTCTGAAGCTGAGTTTATTCCCGGATAATGTCCTGTGGTTTGAGGGTTTGCGCGTGCATCGCCGCTATCAGGGCAAGGGCATAGCCAAGCTGATGAACCGGGAATTGATGGCTTTTGCGGCTTCTCTCAAACGGCAAAACCCACAGCTTGCTTTTGAGTTTTGCACTTATTACAAGAACGTGGAAAGCCTTGCCATCACTTCCAGGATGGGTTCAAGGCAGATCGCCGGATACTACAATCTGGAGCGGCGGGGCGTGGTCAAAACCGCTGTTCCGGAAGTAATCCTTGATTATGGCAGGGAAGCGTTTCGCCATTACCCCGGCCACATCCCCCTGAATTGGCATACAGTGCACAACACCGGGGATGCCCTGCCCTTCATCAGGAAGCATGCCGAGATCTTTAGAACGCCGCAGGGTCTGTATCTGGTGGGAACAGTGGGTGAACGCTGCATTACCCTGCTGAGCGATCTGCCCTCCGATCTGCAGGCGGAATTGCCCTATTTGCAGCATTACTTTGGCTCCCGCAAGAAATACAGCATCACCATTCCGCAAAGTATGCAGGCTGAGATCGGTCGTCTCAGGCAGAGCAAGTTTTACTTCTGGGATGAAGAGGGTGAAGAAGCCCTGAACATGCTGGTATTCTGCATTCCCTGAGGGGGGATGATTGACAATATAGAATAGGCTGCTCTCCGGCCTTGCAACCGGGTTTTTTCCCCCTCCTGATTCCTCGCATTTGATCAGTTGTTGACGGGATTCCACAAGCTATCACCATGATAGATAGTTTCCTAAGCACCTTTCCCTGGTAGAGGCAATGGTGTTACAGGGCAGCTTTCTGACGATTGCATAAATGCAAACTTGACTGTTTATGGCTTTGTGAGATCTGTCGCCTTTTCATGGACTGATATGTGGAAAAGTACCACTACTTATGATCCTTAAGAATTGAATAACACCAGGAGAGAAGTATGAAGAGCTTACTGACACTGACACTGATTTTATTAGCTTGCATTCTGTATGGACAAAACATGCAGGGTCCCTACACGGTTGGTGGCGCCGCGGCCAACTTTGATGATCTGGATAATGCCATCACGGCCTTACACGCTGCCAGCATCACCGGAAACGTCTATCTTTACCTCAATCCCGGAACCTACACCGGACCCTACATTATCGAAAATCTGGATATGGCAGGGCACACGCTGTATATATCATCGGGTACTTACTCCAGCGATGAAGTGATCTTCACCAATCACGCTGCTACAAGTCAGGATAACTATATCATTCTGATCAAGAACAGCAGCAACATCAGGATCGACGATTTTGACTTTGCTCCCACCGGGCAATATAGCCGCAGCATCATGGTGAGTGGAGACAGCAATGACATCAGCATCACCAACAACCGCTTTTTCAATACTAGCGGCACCAGCACCTCAAACAATGAATCAATTTACTTTGTAAACGAAAGCGCCAACGACGCGGATAACGTTGTGATCCAATTCAATCAGTTCTTTGCCCCCGGGTATCACATCGTGGTTAATTCTACAAACTCCAACAATAGATTCAGCGAGTTTGACATCATTGCCAACATCCATGAAGGCGGCTATTGCGCCATCAGCCTCACCCGGGTGGGGGACCTGACTCTGGAAAGCAACACCATTAACGGTGCAAACACCGGGATCTCGGCTACCAGCCTCAACGGAGACCTATTGGTAAAGAACAACAGGATAAATGCCTGGGCCAATGGAATGAATTTCTCGGGTTGTGATGTAAGTACTTCCGGCGATACGCCAAATGTGTACAACAACATCATCAGAGCCAACGGCAATAACTGGTATGGCGGAAACGGCAACGTGGATGCATCCGGCCTCACCCTGAATAGCTGTGAAGACATCTACGCGGCGCATAACTCGGTAGAGATCACATCCCCCACCACCGGTTCCTACGCGCTGACTTTATCCGGATCAAACAACCGTTTGATGAAGAATCACTTTGTGAATATGGGGGCAGGCTTCGCGGTCTATTTTAGCAATGTGGAAGGCCCCGCTGTGACTCGTAATATCGTGGGCTTCAACAATCTTTACACCCGCGGCAGCTATCTGGGAAAGCAAAGCAACACCACATACAAAGAAATCAATGAGCTTAATCCGCTCTTCGGCTCCCCCAATACCGATTACAACCCCTTCTTTGAAGATGTCCATCTGATCAGCCATGCTCCGAGCATGGACAACTATGGTCCCTATGTGAATATCGCTGTAGATTTTGGGGGCAATCCTCGCAGTTCTTCCTCTCCTGATCTGGGCGCCTGGGAATATACTTCGGATCCCACGCTCTCCCCCATGTCTGGGATTTACACCATCGGCGCAAGCGGAGACTTTCAAAGCGTAAACAGCTTCGCCACAGCCCTGGCATTTCGGGGGGTGGCTAACCCCGTGATCGGCAGTTTGATCGATCCTGCATTTGATGAACAAGTAGTGTTTGACCGCATACCCGGCTCCGCGATCAATCATCAGGTAACGCTGAGCTCCATGACACCGGAATATCCCACAATATCCTATTCGGGACAGACGAGCGCTTCAAACCCGGTGCTTAGCCTCTATCGCAGCAGTTATTTGAATTTCAATCAGATTAGTTTCAGCGCAAGTTCTCAGGATTACTCCCGGATTGCGAGTATCAACGGCTATGTGCATGATGTCACCTTTATGTGGTGCAATTTTACCGCACCCACGGGGCTTGCCGATTCTTATAACCGGATCAGCATGGTCTGCGACGACAGCGCCATCACCGAAAACCTGAAGCTGGTAGCCTGTTTGTTTGATGGAAACGCCCGCGGAGCGAGCCTGCGTGGCTACGATCTGCAGGTCTCAGCCACGAGCTTCAGGAATCAGCTGATGGGCCTGGCACTGAACCAGGCTTACGATCCCTATATCGCCGATTGCCGCTTTGAGGGCATTGGTAGTTACGCCATCCAGATAAACGGGATTCAGGACGGCGACATCGTCCGCAATGAGGTCTTTGGTTCCAGCTACGGGATCACCGTCGCCAATCCCATCGTGGGAGGAGGGCGCAGCCTGATCGCCAATAACCTGATCAAGATCGAGGGGCAATCTGCCAATACCGGTTTATGGATCGGAGGCAACGGATTTGATGTGCTGAACAATTCGGTCATGATAAATGGCAGGAAAACCGCCAACGCCTTTTACAGCTACGAGTTACCCTCTGAGATCGACATTGTGAATAACATCTTTGTCTCAATTGCCGGCTTGGCGATGGATATCGGATACTACACGGCAAATTCAAGCCAGATAATCGATTACAATAGCTACTACACCGAGGGGAACCATCTAGTGAAAATGGGCAGCACCACATTTGACGACCTGGCAGCATTACAGGCAGCCCATCCCGGCATCAATGTTCACAGTGTTGGCTACAATCCTCTGTGGGATGAAGATATGCATGTCCACAGCCAATACTTACGGGGCATCGCGCAAGTACGGGACGAATTTGACGACGACATCAATGAAATCTACCGTGGAGAAGCTTGGGATATCGGCGCAGAGCAGCAAACCCTTCCCTCAGACCTTAGTCCGCTGGCAGGCACCTATAGCGTTGGCAGCCCTCAGGCGGATTATCCCACCATGGATGAATGCCTCTGGGCTCTGCAGTAACACGGCATCAACGATCATGTGATCTTCCATCTGGAGCCGGGCACTTACGCCGGCGGCTACACTCTGAAAGAATATCCCAAAAGCGCTGCCAACCTCGGAGTGGTGTTCAGCACCGAAAACTTCGGTAGCATTACGATCAATCCCGAATCTGATGTCATGGACAATAACTATTTTGTCCGCACTTTGGGCGCAAGCAACGTTAGCTTTATGACGATGAGCCTCAGCAGCGCTGCCCCCGGCCGCAATACTCATATCTTCATTGTGGAGGGACGCAGCAAAAAAACGGTATTCCGCTATCTGAATATCACTCTGCCCACCTCTTCCAGTATTGCCATCGGCACCCGAACCGGACTGGGTGAAGATCTCTGGATCGGGGAATGCAATTTCTACGGCACCGGATATGGCGTCGTGGTTACGGGTGATTCACAGGACGGCACACAGTTTAAAGAAGTGGTGATAACCCAGAATACCTTCAGCGGACCCACCCACCCCATCACGGTAAGCAGAACAGATGATTTGACCATCTCCGGCAATGTGATTGGCAGCTTTGCCAGAGCCATCTATCTGAATCGATTGGGCGGCGAGAACAGCATTTTGCGCAACCGCATTACTGCCTCCGGTAACTATAGTGCTACAATGGTCGAAATCAATAGCGTTAACGGTAGCAGCGAACACCCCGTAACCCTGGTGGAAAACATCATCCATCTGAACAATTCAACTACTTACGGCAACGGGGTACTCATATTCAATAGCTCCTGGCTGAAGCTGCTGCACAATACGATCACCGTGGAAAACAATAACGATATGGGCTACGCGCTGGGCGTCAGCACTCTGAGCAATTCTGAACTGAGAAACAATGTATTCTCTGCTCCCAAAAACGGATACGCGGTGGAAGCGAGCAATCTGGATGCCGTGACCTGGGATTGCAATGCTTACTACGCTTCCGGAACAAACACCGGAAAATACAACAACGTGGCCTATCCCCCCCAGATTCTTATTCCCCAGAAGTATGGCGATACCCTCGGCGTCTATGCCGATGCCATGACCGATGACAGCGGTTACAACACCTGCGCCTATCTGCATGGCAGAGCAGCCCTCAGCAGTCTGAGTACTGATATCGATAGTCAGCCCTGGATTGATGGCGCGGATATCGGAGCCAACCTGATCGCCAATCCCGCCGCACCCATTGCCAGTAGCTTCATCGTTGGCGGCATTGGTGAATACCCGGATCTGACCACTGCCGTGTATGAACTGAAAAGACGCGGCATTGCGAATGACATCACAATGCTGGTGAGCCCCGGAGTGTATCAGGAACAGCTGGAACTCAGCTATATCCCCGGCAGCATCGATGATAACTCCCTGAGGATCCTGGGTTCATCCGAAGCTCCGGTGACCGTCACTTTCAGCGCTACCGACTTTGCCGACAACTACATCCTGAAGATCAGAAATACCCGCAATCTGAGCCTGGAAAATCTTAGTTTCACCGTCCCCGGCAACGTATATGGCAGAATGCTACAGATGGAAACATACAATGAAGGGCTCAGTATCAGCGGCTGCAGCTTCATCGGCGCGGGCGGAAGCAATAACAACGCTGCGGCGGTTTATACTCCCAATTCGCTTGCCCGCTCCTTCAGCTTTACGGATAACCTGGTGCAAAACACGGGTCACGGGATCTATATGTATGATACAGCCACCCAGAGCGATTTCCTGATTCAGGGCAACGAAATCAGCGGCGTAAATACCGGCATCGAACTGAACTATGCCTCTGCGGCAGAGATAAGTCAAAACGGGATCAGCGCCACTAATCGGGGCGTGATGCTGAGCGGGATTAACACCCTGAATCTGGATGGCAACCGGATCTATTGCGCCACAGGGATCGATAACGTGGTGATCAGCTCCAATGGCGGAACCAGCGGCGAACAGAGGATTGTGAATAACTTCATCCTGGCCACCGGTAATCGCGGCTTGAATCTGATCACGATCAACAATGCCCAAGTATTCCATAATACTGTGGTCACCACCGGCACTTCCGGCACCGCAGCCTTCCTGCTCCAATCCGGTTGCAGCGGCGCTCAGATTCGCAACAATATCTTCCATGCAAACTCAGGAACTGCGGCACAGTATGCTGTTTTGACCGATCTGGCTGCCCTGAGCACAAACCTGTATCATTCCGCCTCTGCGGCGCCCGTAAAGCTGGGATCCACCCCCCTGGCAGATCTGCAGGAATACTTTGCTGCCACCTCCGATAACAGCTCTATGTACGGCGATCCTCTGCTGGATACCGGAACCTATTACACCCGGGCTGCATCTCCCGGCATCAATCACGGTGTGGATATCCCCGGCCTGGCCTATGATATCGAAGGCCATTTGCGTACTCTGCCGGATATCGGATGCTACGAGTATGTGGCACTGGCTCTGGCAACTCCGCAAAACCTGCGCATCAGCCGCAGCGACAACGTCACCACACTCAGCTGGGATGAAGTTCCCGATGCTGATTATTACATTGTTTATGTCTCCGATGCTCCGGATTCGGACACCTGGTCCCAGATTCCCTCTCAGGCGCCCTCACTGGTATTGGATTCCAGCCCGGCTGCTCGATTCTACAAAGTGAGCGCGGTGAACGAATAAATCAATGTCCCTCAGAATCGGGCTTGCCTGATTCATGTATCGTATATGGGCGCCTTATCCGGCGCCCTTTTTTGTTTGCCCAGAATGCTTTCTGCGCCGATGGACTGAAAGAAGTCCTGACACCTCACCAGCGGGAAGTCAACATGAGATCAAGCGCGTTGTTGGCAACGGCTAGGTCTGAAGTAAGCAGCAGTGGGAACATGGAACATAGCGAACTGATGTTGGTCGGTCCCGGGCAAGGCTCCACACTCAGCATTTACAATCGTATATGTCTGACCAACTGACCTTTGATTCGGTTCATCAACGCTTCGGTCATGCTATCTCCTTGGTTCCAGATGTGATCATTGATCCAGAGCCAGGAAAGCACTACCCAGTGTTCTTACAAACACGGATGCATAAGGATACGACAGATTTTTGGGTTGACAGATATCATCTTTACAGTTACTTGTGGAAAATACAAATCTGGCTGTGATGCATCAATGAAACAGATTGTTGAAGATAGTCGTGTATTGCTGAAAAAGGAGCATTTCAGGATGAATAGCATCTTGGCTTTTCTCTCCCTTGCAGGATCTACCATGCGCTATGACCAAGGATTCTGGATGCCTCTGCAACATGGAGGGAGCATATTATGACCCAGGTCAAATCTAAACAACGAGTAGCGGATCAAGGCGAAGAAGTTTATATCCCCACTCCGGAGAAGGAATATCCACCCATCCACTTTTTGGCACTGGGAAATGTGGATGCTATTGTGGATGCTAATGTGGATGCGACATCCTGTCGCATAAAAGTAGACGCGACATCCTGTCGCGTGAAAGAAACCACACGTCAAGATGACGTATCCACTCTCACACGTCAAGATGACGTGTCTACAACCAAGCTTCAAGATGAAGCTTCTACTACCACACGTCACGATGACGTGTCTACTATCGTATCCCCAGGAGAGCAAGATGAATTTCTTTGATAAAGAGGCAGAGCATGGCGTTTACTATGGCAATCTGCCTCATTGGCGGCAATCTACAGTATGTTACTTTGTGACTTTTCGCACTGTTGATTCCATCCCTCAGGTCAAACTTCAGCAGTGGCTGAGGGAGCGCGAACAGTGGCTGATGCAGCATCCTCAACCCAGGACAGCTGAGCAAAACGTGGAATATAACAAGCTTTTTTCCAACAAGATTGAGCATTGGCTTGATCAGGGTTATGGCGAGTGTCTGCTGGCGAATAAACAATACAAGCAGATCGTGATTGATGCTTTGCTATTTTTCAATGAAGATCGATACCGGCTTTGGGAATACACTGTTGCGGTCAATCATGTGCATCTGCTCATTGAACCCCTGGGAGATCATGAACTAAACGATATCATGAGATCGATCAAATCCTATACTGCAAACGTGATAAACAAAGCCAGGGGAGCAAGCGGGCATTTCTGGCAAAAGGAATACTTCGATCATATCTTAAGAAGTGAAGAGCAGTTTTTTGGCATAGTGAAATACATCAGAAAGCATGAGGGCAAGGTATCCAATGTAGACGCTAATGTAGATGCGACATCCTGTCGCATGAAAGTAGCCGCGACATCTTGTCGCATGAATGTAGACGCGACATCTTGTCGCGTGAAAGAAACCACACGTCAAGATGACGTGTCTACTCTCACACGTCAAGATGACGTGTCTACAACCAAGCTTCAAGATGAAGCTTCTACCATCGATCCTGGCACCCCGGAGCAGCCATGCTAAACAACAACTACAACCCCGATGTATTATCCTGCATCGCAAACCTGAGCAGTGACGAGGTCTTCACCCCCCCCGAGCTGGTGAACCAAATGCTGGATCTCCTGCCCCAAGAGCTATTCCAAGACAAGACCTCCACCTTTCTGGATCCTGCCTGCAAATCCGGCGTCTTCCTGCGCGAAATCGCCAAACGCCAGGACATAGGCCTGGAAAGCCATGCCTACAGCTTTATCCATACCGAAAATCCGGAGGACTTATTCAAAATGAAATTTGACGTTATTATCGGAAATCCGCCTTATCAAATGAGTGATGGGGGATTTGGGGATAGCGCTTACAACTCCCTTGCCATCTTGTAGATGATACGC
>JAEWNJ010000038.1 GCA_023392795.1 Candidatus Cloacimonadota bacterium | reverse complement strand
CACGGCATCACCTTGCAGAAGGATATTCACTCCGCCATCAATCTCGGCTACTCCGTCAATTTTTACAATCTGGCTTTCGAGGACGATGATAGCGATGAAGCTTTTGGAATAGATCTGGGTGCAACCGCGGTGCTGCACACCAGAACCAAGCTTGGTTTCGCAGTTACCAATCTGACTCAGTCAAAAATGGGCTTTGAAAACCAGATCGATTTGCCCAGCAAACTCGCTCTGGGTGTTTCCTATCTGCCCTATGACAGAGTGACCACCACCATCGAAGTGAAAAAGGACTTTGCCTCTGAGACCGAGTTTATGGGGGGCGTGGAAGCTCAACTCTTTGATCCTCTGGCCATCCGTTTCGGTGTGCATCAGAATCCCGCAACCTACTCCGCCGGAGCTACCTTTAGCCTTGAAGGCATCAGCCTGGATTACGCCTTTACCATGCACTCAGTTCTTGCCCCCACTCATTATCTAAACCTCAGTTACAAGTACTAGGAGTCAAGATGGCAGGATCCAGTTTTAACCGCTTTATCCCCGCTTTCATCCCGCTTGTCTTTGAACTGATGAGGCACTTTCGCCGCGATGTAAACCACAATGGGAACATCCGTAAGGTGGACAAAACTGCCGAAAAAATGGCTACCATGGAACACATGATGGTACGCTTGGAAAAGAAGATCCAGGTAAACCGCGAGACCTACGAGAAGATTGCCAACCGGATCCTGATCTGGAGCGCGATCAATTCTGCCCTGCTAATCGCCATCGCGGTGAAGATCTTCTTTTACTAAGCTTTTACCGGCGTAGAATAAACTTGGCGGTCTCATGCAGGCCGCCTTTTTTATTAATGAGCATTGGGAGCAGGCGGATGGCGATGAATACGCGGATCTGAGCTTAGCCTTCAGCGGCATATAGTAGAGAAGCATAACACTCATTGTAGTAATGTTAACCTATCTGCGATGCGGGGCTAGACGTGAGTGAGGTATCTGTCCACATGGGAAAAACAAGGGCTCACCATCTGGCAAGCCCTTGGGATACATGTATATAGTTCTTACGCTACAGATAGCGGTTGACTACTTCCATCACTTCCGGCAGGTCCATCCCGATGCTCTTCAGGTGTTCGGGAGTGGGAACTCCTTCACGGGTCCAGCCTTTACGATCGTACACAGCATCGATTAGCTGCTGGTACTGATCTTCACGGTAATTGCGGGTGATTTCCATCTTTTCACTCGTGCTTTTACCAGTGGGATCGATGCCAATCTTATCTCTCATAAGGTTATCATAACGTTCCAGGCGGGAGAGGTATTCCTCCTCGGTGACGGGGCCAACGGCACGATAAGGCGGGACGTCGTCGATCCGGCGACCGCCGCCCATGCGCATGCAGAAAACCTTTTGGAAGTTATAGACGCGTTCGCTTTGCCGGATCAGTTCGTGTTTGTCCATCGGTTTTCCGGTTATGGCCTTGTAGATATCCACGTAGTTTTGCACGTGCTCGGGCACCTTGGCAGGTTCATCAGTTTGGGCGTTATCAGCCGGTTCAATGTCGTTCCAGGGCAATTTGCACAGACCCTGGAGCCCAAACCAGGTACGGAACATGGGGAAGTAGTGCAGGGCTTCAGCTTTGTCCTTGAAAGTGGGGATGTGGTTGTTTACCATATCCATAAAGATCAGCCAGGCTTCGTCGTGCTGGGGACCCTTGAGGGCAAGAGTATAGCCACCCTGTTGCGCCAGGGATTCTTTGCTCATATACTGGGAATATTCCAGACCTTTGGCTTCCATGCCGATGTCCTGCAGGAACTTGGGATCAGCGCCATACTGCTCGGTAAAGATCTTCTTCATGCGGCGCACACCTTGACCCACGATGAGACCAAAGCCTTCTCCGCGCGCCATTTGGTGGAGTAGCTCCAGGGCGGCATCGGCATTGCCCCAGTTCAGTTCCAACCCACCGGTACGTTCTTTATTGAGGATGCCGTTTTCATAGCACTCCATCACGAAAGCGGTGCTGGTGCCAAAGGAGATGGTATCCACGCCGTAGGTATCGCAATAGAAATTGATTTCCACCACGTCTTTGGGATCCCAGACGCAGATATTGGAGCCGCAGCCCGCGGCTGTTTCATATTCGGGACCATCCACGCAGACCGGCTGGCCTTTGTATGGGCCGGTGCGAGGCTTGAAATTGTCCACCGCTTTGCAGCAGGAAAGCGAGCAGCCATACCAGCAACCATCTGCCATGCCCTGGGTAAACAGCTTGGTAAACTCCCGAGAGTGCAGGCCGATGGCTTCAGGCATCTGGCCGTATTTGAAGTTGCGTATGGGCAGGAGGTCATAATCGTTCATGATCTCCATCAGGTGCGCGGTACCTACCTGGTGCATCCGGCATTGATCAGCATCGCCGGCTTCGATCTCCTTATGCAGCTTGAGTCCTGTCTTTTGCAATGTTTCCAGATCGGCGGGGTCGTTTTTGTCCACTTTGAGTCCGGAGTATTTCACCACCAATGCTTTGATGCCTTTATTGCGAAAAACAGTACCAGTCCCGCCACGTCCGGCTTGTTTCAAACGCGCTACCTTGCGGCGCTTATCCCAAAAGGAAAAATTGAGACACGTGATCAATGTGTGATCGGAAGCGGAACCGGAAGAAACCACGGACACATGTTGCAGGTGCTCATCCGAGCCGGCAAACTCCTTGTGCAGTTCCTCTGCCAGGATATGGCTGTTGATCACCTGGTCAGGCGCGCTGAGGATCTGTACGATGCCTTTGTCACCATCGATGAAGACTATCACATCCTCGTCAGCTTTACCCTGCAGCTCCAGAGCATCCCATCCCGAAAACTTGGTATAAGGTCCGAAGTGGCCGCCCACGTTGCAATCCACGGGAATGCCAGTGAGAGGGGAGATGGTGGTTACGATCGATTTTCCGCTGCCGGGATAAGAGGTGTTGCCGCACAAAGGACCAAAGGAAATGCAGATCTCGTTTTCGGGATCGTTCCATTTAGTATCGTCTTTCACGCCGTGCCACATCAGGTAAAGGTCAAAGCCCTTGCCCCCGGTGAACTTGTCGATCATCATGTCGCTTACGGGCTTTTCCTTGATCTGTTTATCACCCACGTTTACATACAGGGTTCTCTTGTTGTAGCCCCGAACGATGGGTTTGAGGTCGTACTTATATTCTGCCAATACTTTGCGTTCCATGTTTGTGACTCCTTATTCCTGAACTATCGCCAATGCCTCGGCGGGGCAGGTCTTTACGCAGGCTCCGCAAGCAATGCATTTGAAGGGATTGTGTTTACCGAAGGCAGTGCGCATCGAATTTGTGGGGCATACCGCCACACACATGAGACAGCCGATGCACAGATTGCGCGAGATCATCACCACTCCCTGGCTATTAACTGTGATGGCACAGGTCGGACACGCTGCCACGCAGGTTTGACACTGGTTGCAGACATTCATCTCTGGTGGTGTGTTAACGTCGTGAATCTGAATGCAGGATAAATCTGCGTTATCCTCTTTGAAATAGAGATTCGAACAAGTACTCTCGCAGACATGGCAAGAGATACACTTATCCGGATAAGTTTTCAGCACTTTCATCGCCTTGTACTCCTAAGATATTCATGTAATGCCATGATATAAAACATGGCCATTTAGGTCAAGCCGTTTTATCTTGAGCCGGGCTTTTTCAGGGATCAAACACGATTTGCTTGACACCAGGGGCAGGTTCAAAACTAAAGTTACTGCTCATAACGATGAAGATAAAGATACTATTTGTCCTGCTAACCATTGCGGCGGCTTGTCTGCTCCGTGCTCAAAGTGAGCCGGGGTCTGTCGTGCCCGCTGGGGCGGACAGCTTGTTTGCCGATAGTCTGAAGGTGGATCTGAATGAAACCTCGGCCCTTGATTCCCTTTTCTATGAAGCCGATAGCATCCGGGCATATTATGACACTGAACAGATCTATCTCTATGGCGATACTTCAGTGGATTATGCCACTTCCAATATCCGGGCGGATTCCCTATATATCGACCTCAAGCGGGAGCAGGCAAGGACCTGGGGAAACACGTTGCTCCGGGATGGCGATCAACTCCTGATCGGATCAAATGTGCGTTACGACGTTCGCACGCAAACGGGCATCCTGGCCGATGGAGAAAGCTTCATCGAAAATGGCTACTACAGCGGGGATGAAATCCGGAAAACTGGTTCAAGCATCTATGATATTGATGGCGGCAGCTTTACCACTTGCGATCTGGAGGACCCCAGCTACTGGTTTTGGGCCAAGGCGATGCGGGTGTATCAAAAGGACAAGGTGGTGGGCAAGCACGTGCTGGCCTATGTGAACCATCTGCCCATCTTTTATTTTCCCTTTATCACGATGAGTATCAAACGGGGACGGCAGGCTGGCTTCCTGATCCCGGCTCCGGGGTACAACAACACCGATGGCAAGTACCTGCGGGACTTTGCTTACTATTACCCTTACAAGGAGTTCGCAGACTTTACCGTGGGTCTCGACCTGATGGAGAAGACTGGATGGAAGACACATTTTGATACCAACTATACAAAGCGATACTATTACAGTGGCGGATTGAAAGCCTCCTATCAGAAGAACATCAATAGTGTGGGAACATCCTATGATTGGTCGCTAAAGGGTAATCACCATCACGATCTGCCGGAGAAGAGTTCTTTGGATGTTACGCTGGATTTTGTGAGCAACAAACGCATCTACGAAAGCAGTGACATCCTGGATGAGTCTCTGGCGCAGTGGCTTACTTCCAGCATATCATATCGTAAGCCGATCGGGAACACCTATTTGAATGCCGGCGCACTCTACAATCAGGATTTGATCAACGACACTGCCAATCTAAACCTGCCCACCGCGAGCTGGTCTCTCCCCACCCGTCCGCTATACGAGCTTTTCGGCGGCAGTGCCAGCGCCTGGTACAGCGGCTTGAGCTGGTATTACAACACGCGGCTGGACCACAGCGGTAATATTCGACGCTCCGATCCCGAGTTTCAGGACTATATCTGGAACAACGTGACCGATCCGGCTGATTCCACCCGCTTCCTGGTGGATCACCATCTGGGTATGAAGCATGTTCTGGGACTTTCCAATACCTATAACTACCGGGGATGGCTAAACTTGCGCCAGAGTATGGATTATTCCGAAGCCTGGTTTGACCGGGACAAGAACGACAAGAAATGGGTGAGAGGCAACGATTGGTCGGCATCGGTGTACAGCAGTTTCAATCTCTATGGCGTGAGGAACTTCCAAAAGGGAGATATCAGCGCCGTTCGTCACACTCTGAGTCCAGTGGTGGGGCTCAGTTATCAGCCTGATTTCAAGGATAATGGCGATTTCTATAGCTTTGGCGGGATCGCATTGCGCCAGGGCGGCAAACAGGCCAATCTGACTTTCGGGCTGGATCAGAAATGGCAGCTGAAACTGGGCAGAGATACAAATATCAGGAAATTGAACGAACTCTTCAGTTGGAATAGCAGAATAGGCGCCAATCTTTACAAGGACAAGAAGCGTTTTGGCAACATCAGCCACACTATTGCCTTCCGTCCCGGTACTTTCGATCTGGGTAAGCTGGAGAATGGCAGCTTCAAACTGGATGCTCTGAAACTGGGCTATACTGCGCAGCTAAACCTGAGCCAAAAGACTTATGAAATCCAGGTGACTGATCCTGCCATTGAGTCCCAGTATTTTTCTCAGGGTATCACGCTGGCGGGAAATGCACCATACCATGACTACTTTGTGGCTCCCAAAAATCGCAGTTTCCAGGTCTTTGGCGATCAACAGAACACAGAGGAAGAAAGCTTGACGGCGACACAGGACAGCGGCTGGAATCTGGCGATCAATCATGATCTCTTCGCGCCTAAAAGCCTACTAGAGCCAAAAACTCAAAATTTACGTCTAAACGCCAGTCTCAAGCTAACCAAAAACTACAGTCTGGGATACACCAATTTTTACAATCTAAAGACGAAAGAACTGATCTCGCAAGGCCTTCGCCTCACTCGCGATCTGCATTGCTGGAAGCTGGATATTACCTTTAACAAGCGCAACGAATACTGGGATTACCGTATTGTGTTCTTCAATACACAATTCCCGGATGCCCTGAAGCTTCAGACTCGTGATAGTAAAAGGTATTAACCGCGCCGTTTTCCTGGATCGGGATGGCACCATTTCCCCCGATGAGTTTGGCTACATCAGGGATCCCGAGGGATATCACCTATACCCTGAGACCGGGGAAGCCTTGCGCATCCTGGCAGCCCTGAACTACAAGATCATCATCGTGACCAATCAAAGCGGCATTGCCCGGGCTTACCTGAGCATGGAAGAGCTGCAGGCAGTGCACCAGAAAATGCGGGATTTGATCGCAAAAGAGGGCGTCAGAGTGGATGGGGTTTATTTTTCACCCTACCATATCGAGGGCATCGTGGAGCCCTACAACATTCACCATGAAGACCGTAAACCCGGTATCGGTATGTATAAACAAGCTCACCGTGATCTGGGTATCGATCCCGCGCGCAGCTTCATGATCGGCGATCGTGAGACCGACATTGGTTTTGCTATTAACGCTGGATTGAAGAGCATCCTGCTGAAAACAGGCAACGGCGATGGCGAGATGCGTAAGATGCTGGCAGGGAAAGCGCTAAAGCCGGATTTTATCTGTGAGAACATCCTCTGTGCGGCTCAGTTGATCCAGAAATTCTACTCATGAAATACTCTGCCTGCTATAGTAAGGAAAAGTTTGCCAATTTCAGCTTCGATGCTCAGATCAAGGCGCTGCACAAGCTTCTGCATGCTCTGGAAGAGCATCTGGGGCATCCTGCTGAGTATTCCTCGATTTTACTACATATTACCTCGCTTACCCCACTGTGCCGTGAAGCTTTGCCCCCACGGATGGCACGTGCCATCGAGGCCCTTGGGGATGATCCGTATCGCAGCCTGAGAGCCCTGGCAGAATATTTTGGCGATAGCAGCTACAAGGATTCTCAGATCACTCTGCGTACCGGTGATGGCACGAAGTGTGCTCCGGAAGCCGATCTGGCACGATCTGCGCAGATCACGCTGGTGGCCGATAATCTGAGAAGCGTGTTCAATGTGGGCTCATTATTCCGGTTATGTGAATGCCTTGGCATCCCAGAACTAGTGCTGTGTGGCATCACCCCCGATCCCAGTCATCCCAATATGACCAAGACTGCCCTGGGCACCTGTGATAGAGTACCCTGGCGCAAGGCAGAAAGTACGATCGACGTGATCGGGGAATTGCACCGGGCTGGCAAAACAGTCTATGCCCTGGAAACCGCCGAGCCCTCTCATTCTGCATTTGATACAGACTTTGCTTTCCCTCTTGCCCTTATAGTGGGTAATGAAGCCTTGGGTATCGCTCCGCCGACTCTAGCACAATGCGATGGGATCATCTATTTGCCGGTATTGGGCTGGAAAAACTCCTTGAATGTGGCTGTGGCTGCATCGATCGCCACTTATCAGATCATGTTTGGGGGACATCGTGCATAATAATATGTATTATGGAGTCTTGCTGGATCATCTGAAGGATAATAGCGCCATCTGGCAAGCTACAATTGTCTCTACCGAGGGCTCCTCACCGGCGCGTTCCGGCATGAA
>JAEWNJ010000072.1 GCA_023392795.1 Candidatus Cloacimonadota bacterium | reverse complement strand
GTTCGCTCCAGTCATCACCGTTGTTTTCTGTGTAGGAGATGTAGATCTCCGGCACCTGGGAAAAATCGGCATACTCGGGATCGCTATTCACGTTTGCTTCCAGGGCTCTGCGGCTATCCTGCCAGACTGCCACCATCATCCCCTGGTCATTGGCTTCAGAGATCTTGAGGTTGTTGTAATGGAACACCATGGCGTCGGTGTGCAAAGTCTCATCCCAGTGGGGGAAGGGCCACAGTATTTGAGGACCCAGATATAGATTTCCATCATCCGCTTCGAAGTACTCAGCTTCGCCCCAGGGAGCTTCCACGTCCCAGGGAGTCCAGGCTTGATTGTAGGTATCGCTGGGATCTTTGATGGGGTAGATCTCTGAGATGGTAAAATCCTCTGTATTGGGATCAAAGATCATGGATTTCACCACCTGGAAATCGACCCAGTATCCACCGCCGGTAGTACTCTGTGCCCACAGGCCGGGGAAGATGATCCTGCCGTTACTGTCGTTCACGGCATTCAAGTGGCTGGAATTTGCCATTGCCCACACCATTTCATTATCGGGATAAGGCACGCTGCCGTCGCCAACAAAGTATCCCGTTCCGCCGGGAGTGCCGGCAGGATTCCAGGACGGGATGTGGCTCCATTCGCTGATGCGTGTCCAGGTGCCTTCACCATAGTTGCTACACTTGAAGATATCCACATCCTGCTCCGAGATATGGGTGGTTCCATCGGCCTCAGTGGCAAAGTGATAACCGACATAATACAGATTTCCCAGATCATCTGCCGTGAGGGCATAGAAGGGACGGCGCCAAGTGGCGTCATGATTCCATTGATCCATTTCAGGGATGCTGGTGTGGTTCCAAACCAAAGGAACAGCGCCTTCGATCATGTCTCCATTAAAATCCGCGTAAGCGATGAAGGCGTTCTCGCTGGGACCGTAGGTATGAGTTGCATAGTTACGCATCACCACATAAGCTCTGCTCATCCCCGCCACCGGAGAAGGACCGATCTGGGCGGTGGGCCAGATGTACTCGTTGTCTGTGGTGGGATTCCCTACAGGGGGAGTAACTGTGTATGGATTATCAGCGATTACCTGTAACTCATTGAAGAGTCCGGAGAGTCCTGCCATAAAGGCATCAGAAGTAAATTGTGTTTCCAGGTTCGCGTCTGTATCGGCATTGGCATGCCAGGCGTACAGCGGTTTTGAAGATACGGGATCCACGGCGAGGGTGGAGAATCCTTCGTTATTCGTCGTGGGTGTGATTTCGTTGTTGTTTACCAGATTGCCGGCTGCATCAAGATGAGCATAAAACACCCGTCGGGTACCGGTTGGGTTTCGTTTGCCATGATATGTGATGAAATAACCGGGATACTGGGTATCTGGGATCACTCGAATGGGGATCCCGTTGTAACTTCCGATCATGTAGTCGTAATAGTTCTCCATCAAAGAAGTGGGGAGTTTCGTGAATGTATAGGCCGGCACCTCACGTGATGGTGAGACTGGGCGACCCTTTACTTCCATCTGAATAGCAGTCTTCTCCCATGAGGGCTGCATAGCTTCAGCATAAGCAAAGCCAATCACGCAGGATAGGCTTAAAGCGAGTAATACGAACTTTTTCATCGTTCCTCCAGTAATGTCTTATCTCTTGGTCCTTCACAGCTTTTATTTGTCATAGCCGATGGCAAATCATTTTTCCCCAATAGGCATACAATACATAATAAAGAACTGGGCAATGATGTCAACATAAAATTCACTCATCACCTTCCTAAGTACCTATCCAAACACCGATAATGCGGATCCAGCGGAGTACTTTAATAAATCTGATGATAAACGGTAGAAACGCAAGCACTGGAAAGCTAACATTCATAAGATAGGCGGTACGGCGACCGCCAGTACAATCGGGAGTACCGGCGCTCGCCTGAAGCGCCGATTTATACAGTACAGCGACTGCCTGTACTACCTTCTTCTGTCCATTCCTGGTTTCCCTTGCTGTTTCCACTCTCTTCCAACCCTCCTGCGTGCCACGGAAGAGGAGTGCGGGTGGGTGGCAAGTGGGCGGAAAGCCTGCGGTGCCCCTAAAAAGTCTATCCCAGCGCGGGTTTTCACTTCCCAAACCGGTTGTATCTGCAGAAACAGGTTGACAAAAAACGTCACATCTGATCCCTAATACCAGATTAACGATTAAGGATATAAGATGGCGCGGCTTTTTAGCAAGGATTACCATGAGCTATCCAATAGCTGGTACTTCAATCACGCGGTAATTCCCCTGGGCAAGGGGGATCTCTGGTATTGGCTGGCAGGAGATGAAGCGGGCAGATTTCAGATGCGT
The DNA here is from genome assembly GCA_023392795.1 of Candidatus Cloacimonadota bacterium. Classification (GTDB taxonomy): domain Bacteria; phylum Cloacimonadota; class Cloacimonadia; order Cloacimonadales; family Cloacimonadaceae; genus UBA5456. The sequence continues at coordinate 7,675 of JAEWNJ010000072.1, read as the reverse complement.
TTTTTCCCCTCGCAGGACAAGACAGAGTATTTCAGTGCCTGGGTGGAGATTCTTTACGATCCCGCTTCCGAGCGGGTTGTCAGCCATAAATGCGCGGAATGCAGCAGCGATGAGGGTTGCCGTCATTATCTATCCTTGCTGCGCTATGCCTACCTAAATCTTTCGACAGATATCTTCGATTCCCAGCCGGTGAAGACCTGCGATGGCAATGCTCTGCGCGGTTCAGCCATGTGGTTGGATCTGGCACATGAGGCATACCTCAGCGTGGAGGGCATATACGATCCCGCTGGCGACAAGATCCGCATTCATCACGATGCTTACCGCGATCTGGACATGCCCTCGCTGATCAAAATGCTAAAGGGTCAGGAGATTGAGGCAACGGAGCTGAAAGCGAATTATGGAGTTCTGGACGATTATGAGCTTAAGTTTTTTGCCTTTCTCCACGAGATTCGGGCCGCATACTCGGCCAAAGGTGCATTCTGGTCTATCTACAAGAAGGATTTTCCCGCTGCGCTGGCCTTGATGGAGCATCTTTCCGGACGGTTGATCATTCATGAAACGGGGGAGACTCTGCAATTTGCTTCGCAGCCATATCCTCTGGCCCTGCGTGTGGAAAAAGCGGGCAGGATCAATTACTCATTATCGCCGGTATTGGTGGATGAATTGTCGGTATGGTACAGCGGTTATCCGAGCTGGCTAATTTTCCGTAATAAGGTGCATAAAGTCTATCTACCGCTGCAGACCGAAGTGGTGGATCGCATTCTGAGCCATGATATGCTGCTCAGCGAGCAGGATCTGGTGTATTACCGCAGCATTGTACACAGTGAATTGGCGCGCAAGGATATCTATCTGGATTTTGATCCCGGGATCAATATGCCCCGCATCATCGACAGCATGCCCAAATGCCGTCTGCAAATCAGAACTTTGGGTGATCAGATTCTGATCGAGGGGTTCCTGCTTTACGACGGCATTTATGAGATTCCCATGTCGCTGCTACGTTTTGGTAAACCACTGGTCTATAGCCATTATGACAGCCACGATCCTGATGAACAGGCCTGGTTTTACATCCCGCATCAGATCTTCAGCCGCGTGCGGATCTTGCTGGATCAGCTTCCGCCAGTGCAGATCGATATGTGGGAGCAAAATGCCCAGTTGGTATTTCCGGAGAGCTCGTTTCAGGATCTGCAGAGCGTAATCTTCAAGCTTAACGACGCGGAGTGGGAAGTCGACATAGCTGATGAACTCAGCCGCAGCTTTATCACCAAGATCCCCCTGGAAGTGGAAATCAGGGCTGTCCGCAACGACGAGATAGACTGGTTTAGCTACGCGGTCAGCTATCAGGCGAGGGATCTGCGTTTTACCCATGAAGAACTGAAGAAATACTTCCGCTCTTCAGATCAGCTCTTGCACACCGTGGATGGACGTATCTTTTTTATCAGTAATCCGGAGATCATCGAGGAAGTGGAACGGCTGATCGGCGGCAGTGAAGATAGCGGCGATCAGGTGTATCGTGCCCGGGTGATCAATCTGCCGTACTATCAGAGACTGCGCGAGGAAAATCCCGCGCTGCGCATGATGGGCGATGAGTATCTGGAAACGATGTTCCGGGATCTCAAACAGCGGCAATTGGAGCGGAAACAGGAATTGCCGTACTTTTTGCAAACCGTGCTCAGGGGTTATCAAAAAGCCGGCGTAGCCTGGATCAGCATGCTGGCGCACTACCATCTGAATGGCATTTTGGCTGATGAGATGGGTTTGGGAAAGACCATTCAAGCCCTCACCATGATCTTAAGCGCTCCGCCTGAAACCACCAGCATGGTGATCTGCCCCAAGACCTTGCTCTACAATTGGGCGGCGGAGATCGAGAAGTTTCATACCAATATCCCCTTCGCGATCGTTGAGGGTACGAAGGCAGAACGCGCCGAACTGCTGCAAAGCGCCAATATCCGGCTCTTTATCATCAGCTACTCCATGGTGCTGAGCGATCTGAACACCCTCAAAGAGATGGATTTCCAATGGATCGTGCTCGATGAAGCGCAGAACATCAAAAACGTCTCCGCTCAACGCACTTCCGCCATCAAGAAGCTGAAATCGCGGCACCGTCTGGCGCTCTCGGGAACTCCGATCGAAAATAGGATTACCGAACTCTGGAGCATTATGGATTTCCTCAATCCCGGTTATCTGGGCAATCTGAAGCGCTTCAAGACCAATTTCCTGAGCTCGGATGATGAGCATCAGGCACAGCAGGGGCTGCATCGCGCGGTATCGCCCTTCCTGCTGCGCAGGGTCAAGAAAGAAGTGCTGATGGAGCTTCCCGACAAGCAGGAGCAGGTCTCCTGGTGCAAGATGAGCCCCCTGCAGGAAAAGCTCTACCTGCAGATCATCGACACCGTTCAAAAGAAACTTTTACCCGACAATCCGGAGCAGATGACTTATGTCCATATCCTGGCAGCGCTTACCAAGTTGCGTCAGGTGTGCAATCATCCTCACTTGGCCAATAGTGACATCCTGCCTGATCTGGAGATTTCCGCTAAATTGGAAATGCTGGTGGAACTGGTGCAGGATGCCATTGCCGGCGGGCATAAAGTGCTGGTATTCTCTCAGTTTGTGCAGATGCTTTCCATCATGAAGCGTACCTTTAACGCGCTGGATATTCCCTATAGCTATCTGGACGGGCACACCAAGGACCGTCAGACTCCGATCAAGGAGTTCGAGACCAACGATAATATCCGCCTTTTCCTGATCAGCCTCAAAACCGGCGGTACCGGACTGAATCTCACCGCAGCCGACACCGTGATCCTCTACGATCCCTGGTGGAATCCCATGGTGGAAAATCAAGCCATCGACCGCACCCACCGCCTGGGCCAAACCCGCAAGGTACAGGTATTCCGGCTGATCACCAAGAACACCGTGGAAGAAAAAATCCTCAGCCTGCAAAAGAGCAAGATTGAGCTCTTCAACGAAGTGATCGAAGGCGGCTCAACCATGCTGAAATCCATGAATATCGAGGAATTGAAAGGACTGTTTAGCTATTGAGTGGTTGGGGCAACGGCCTCATGGGGTTAGTAACAATCAGGGCACGCGGATTACGCGGATCACGCGGATTTGATAAACAATGAAATGACATAATAAACGGGGTATGGGGGGCTTCAGCCCCAAACAAACAGGGTGATGGGCTGGGCATGGATTATGTCAGTTCAAGGTGGATCCTGGATGGTTCCTAAATACAGAAATCAAGATAATCATGCGGATCATGGGGATCAGAGTTCTATTTGGTTATCAGCCTAATCCCACTTCTCTTTCTCTCTTTGTTGATAAAAAAAGTGAGACCCACTTGTTCAGATGGGTCTCGCGGTGAATCAAAATGGTGGTGAAAGCTTTAGGGATTTGGGAAAATCTCTCTCCAATTGGGTTCTACCAGATCATCATAGGCAAAGCCGTGATAGCTGTTGTCGTCGCCGTTATACCAGCTTTTGCGGCCTTCACCGAGAGGATTGTCCAGAGTGGCGACAGCCATGATGATCTTGTATGGCGCTACGTAAACTGTACGGTTTTCTGACACGTCTTTCAGCTTGTCCACCATCTGGGTGGTATAGATCTCAGTAGGTTTCCAGGCGATGGCGAAGTTCCAGTTCTTTGTGGTTTTAGCAGGCAGATTCATCTCCACGAGAGCCAGATCGAGATCGTAGCCGCCGATGCTGCCATTGGTCTTCCAGTAATCGTCCACGTTCTTCTGCACCGCTTCCAGGGCAGTGCGCAGAGCCTGAGCGCGCTTATTCATCACATATTTATTGTAGCGGGGAACGATCAGGATCGCTGCCACGATGATGATCACTAAGGCTGCGGCGACCAGGTATTTGGTGCGCGACTTCTTGTTATCGGTATCTGCCATGTTCTCTCCTAGGCTTGCTGTATGTAAATAGTATAGCGCTAATAATCACAAAAGGTAATAGCTTCTTCATCCGGGTATGCCATGCCCCAGTATGGTAAAGCGCGTAGTATTGCCGGTCTTCTCTCTGATAATCCTATCCTGATAATCGCTTTTGATCTTTTCCGAGGCTGAATGCTCTACGATGATCACGCCATCGCTACTGAGGATATTGCGTTCGTAGATCGCTGCCAGATCGGGATTTATCAGGTTTTTGTCATAAGGGGGATCCATAAAGATGATGTCGTAGCTTTCTTCACAATTCTGCAGGAAGGACATCACCTTTTTGCGGTAAATGTGGCACTCGTCTCCGCATGAAAGCAGTTCGATATTGGCCAGCAGTACCGCGATGGCAGGGCTGGCAAATTCCACAAAATCCACCCATCGGGCACCCCGGGACAGCGCTTCCAGGCCAAAGGATCCGGTACCCGCATAGAGATCCAAAACCTTCTTCCCTTGGTAATCCTGCCAGGTGCTGAAGATCAATTCGCGGTTGAAGTCGGTGGTGGGACGGGTGCTTCGTCCGGGAACGGTGTAGAGTCTGCGTTTCTTGTGTATACCGCTGATGATGCGCATCAGCTTCTCTTCGCGCGGGGTTTTGCCAGGCCCGGGACCTTGATTTCCAACTGCACGGGGATGGGATCGTGGAAAGGACAGGAAAGCAGGGAGGTATTCTCGTTTTGCTTACACTTACGCATGCAGTTAGCGCATAGCTTATTGTATTTGGGGGCTTCTTTGGGCATTGTTTATTAGCTTTTGGGGCTCTGGATGTCCAAAAACAAGCTCACCAGCTCCGATACGCTAATTTCGCTAAGCTTCTTCTGCTTGTCAAAGCGGGAAAGAATGGCGATCAGCATGTCCGACACGGTGAGATCGGTGAACTCTCCGGAGTGTTCGATCAGGCTTAGCTGGGCTTGCTGCTCGATTTCCTTCAGCATGGCGGAAAGTGCGTCCAGCTCAGATTCTTCCGCCAGAATGTCCTCTTCTTCAAACACCAGTTCAGCGCCGGCGAAGCCTTCATTCAGCTTTTCCAGAGTACGCGACATATTGTCAAAACCCTGATGGGAGAGAATCTTCAGATAAGCCAGTTCTTCGGGAGTGAACAGCTTTTCGATGCGGGGATCATAGCGGTTTGAGGGGTCGTTCAAAATGCGGGCGTGCAGCGCCTCGATCTTCTCCCTGATGACAGGGGAAGAATCATTCTGGGCGATCATCTCGTAGGTGGCAAGCGCGTCAAAGAATTGATTCTGCTCTTCGAACAGCTTGGCCAGGGTAACGGTTGGATTCCAGCTAGGTCCCGGTGTTTTCATATCTCTTACTCCCGATTCGATTAGTATTCGGGGCAAAGAAAAGCCGATGTGGATTTGTGTCAATAGCTTTGTTCTCAGTTCGGTCTCATGGGGGCTGGGCAGGGATTATGTCATTTCCACTATAGACACAAAACATCGGAAAATACTACTCCGCCATCAACTCTTTCCCGATCCTTATTGACGAAATCCCGCCCCTGCAGATGCTGACCCGAAAATCAACCCCACTAAGGATTAAAATGCAGAAAATCAAGAATATAGCCATCATTGCCCATGTCGATCATGGGAAGACCACGCTCATCGATGCCATCTTACGGCAAGCGGGGGTCTTTCGCGCCAATGAAAAGCTCACCGAACGGGTGATGGATTCAAACGACATCGAAAAAGAACGGGGAATCACCATATTTTCCAAGAATGCTTCCCTACATTATCATGGTTACAAGATCAATCTGGTGGATACTCCCGGCCATTCCGATTTTGGCGGAGAAGTGCAACGCATCATGGATATGGTGGATTCGGTGTTGCTTTTGGTGGACGCTTTTGAGGGCCCCATGCCCCAGACTAAGTATGTACTCAAAAACGCACTGAGTATGGGCTTGAGACCCATTGTGGTTATCAACAAGATCGACCGTCCCAATGCCAGGGCGCATGATGTGCTGGATATGGTGTTCGAGCTCTTTCTGGAGCTCAATGCCAGCAGCGAACAGCTTGATTTCCCAGTCATCTATGCCTCCGGTAAGGATGGCTACGCGGTGAAAGAGCTGGATGATGAAGCCAAAAACATCTATCCCCTGCTGGATTTGGTGATCGCGGAAGTGCCCAACGCCATCGGCGATCGCGCTCAAGCCTTCCAAATGCTCAGCTCTGCCATCGAATATGATAACTACCTGGGTAAGCTCGCCACCGGAAAGATCCATCATGGCAGCATCAAAACCGGGGATGAAGTGGCGCTATTGAAGCGTAATGGAGACAAGCAGATCTACAAAGTTACCGCGCTCTTCAGTTACGAAGGCCTGACCAGGAAAGAGATCAAGAAAGCCTACGCCGGAGATATCATCACGATAGCCGGCATTGAAGGCATCGACATCGGTGAGACCATTGCCGACAAGGATAATCCAATCGCCCTGCCCTCCATCAGCATCGATGAACCCACCATCAGCGTGGAATTCATCATCAACGATTCCACTTTCATGGGTCGCAGCGGAAAGTGGCTAACTTCTTCCAAGATCTGGGAACGCCTGCAAAAGGAACTGCAAACCAACGTCTCCCTGGTGGTGGAACGCACCTCCAGCGCGGACACATTTCTGGTGAAAGGCAGGGGTGAATTGCAACTCTCCATCCTGATGGAAAACATGCGCCGCGAAGGTTACGAATTTCAGATATCCAAGCCCAGAGTGCTGTACAAAGAGGAGGATGGCAAAATTCTCGAACCCATGGAAATGGCTTTGGTGGATGTGGCGCAGGAACACGTGGGCACGGTGATCGATCTCATGGGACGCCGCAAAGGTGAAGTGCTCTATATGACCCCGGCTGTGGACGGATATGCCCGGCTCGAATTTAAGGTCCCTTCCCGCGGAATGATCGGTTTCCGCAATGAATTTCTCACCGAAACCCGGGGGACGGGCGTGATCAGCCAGGCCTTCCTGGGTTACGAAGAATACAAGGGTGAGATTCAGGGCTCCAGCCACGGATCGATGATAGCCATGGAAACCGGTGTGGCGCTGGGCTATTCGCTGAATAGCTTTCAACCGCGAGGCACCTTTTTCATCTCTCCCAATACCGAAGTTTACGCCGGCATGGTGATCGGTCAGCATAGCAAGGATAAAGACCTCGTGATCAATGTCTGCAAGGGCAAAAAGCTTACCAACAACCGTGCCGCGGGCAAGGACGACGCCATCAAACTGATTCCACCCCGCGTCTTTTCCCTGGAACAGGCCATGGAATACATCGGCGATGATGAACTCCTGGAGATTACACCGGATTGCATCCGGATGCGTAAGAAGATCCTGCATCATACCGATAGAAAGCGTAACGAAATAGGCACTTCGTGCGAGATGGGTTGCTTCGCAACGAAATAGGTCCTTCGGACGAGATGGGTTGCTTCGCAACGAAATAGGTGCCTTCGGCACGAGATGGGTTGCTGCGCAACGAAATAGGTGCCTTCGGCACGAAATGGGTTTCGGCTTCGCCTCACGAAATGGGCGCTTTCAGCGCGAGAGGGGTTGCTTCGCAACGAGATGGGCGGCTTCGCGGTGCAGGTGGGGAGAGGGATAAAATCTAACCGGGCTATAGAATGCCGTTATTCCACTTGTTTTAGTGTTTAGCCAACAATCCTCGTATGGCAACGTCGTGTCAGGTAGCGTCTTCCTGTCTTCAGGTTCATGCGCATGTAGTTAGCCTCCCGAACACCGGTCATACAAACCTATGACCGGTGTTCGAC